>JBGUVV010000375.1:0-2693 GCA_045220525.1 Kiritimatiellia bacterium | reverse complement strand
CGCGGCTTCTTGGCCTTCACCGGGTCGAGGCCGTCCACGACCTTGAGGTAGAGGCCCACGATCTCGCACGCAAGGTCGCACCACTGGACTTCGCCCTGCTTTAGCTGCGGCAGCAGGGACTCGTAGCGGGGAATCGCCTTTTCATACTGCTTGTCCTGGGCAAGGAGCTGCCCGTAGGTGTAGCAGGCCTCCATGTAGAACTTGCGGATCTCCGCCGGCGGCTTCTCGAACACCTTGAAGAACTCGTCGTATATCTTCATGCACTCCGGCTTCTGGCCGCGGCCGAAGTAGCTTAGGGCGACTTCGAGGCGCGCCGCCCAGTACTTCGTGGACTTGCGGTCGGGCAGGGCCGCGATCTTCTTCTCGGCCTCGGCGAACTGGCCGAGGGAGAGCATGCTGCGGATCTCGATTGCGAAGAACCTCGCCTCCGACTGAGGCCACTTCTTCTTCGTCGCCTCTATTACAGGGCCCGCGAGGTCTGGATACGCGTGGTCGACCAGCGCCTCCACGAACGCGATTTCGCCCTCAAGCTCCGGATCTTCAGCCGGCTGGTCCGGAGCCTGCGCGCCTTCCTGCGCAAAAACCGGCGACGCTACAAGAGCCGCCAGCGAAAGAACTGTAGCTACCTTCAAACTCATCATGCTGTGATTATACTAAAGACTCGGAGGAAAAGCAACCCCTTTTGTGGTATAATACGCGGCATGAGATACGCGATATTCTCCGACGTGCACGCAAATCTCGCGGCGCTTGAACGCGTCCTGCGTGACGCGCAAGGCTGCGGCGCGGAAAGGTTCGTCTGCCTGGGAGATATCGTAGGGTACGGGCCCATGCCGGTGGAGGCCGTCGCCCGCGTGCGGTCGCTCGCGCATCTTGTCCTTGCCGGGAACCACGACGACGCCGTTTCAGGCCGCATGGACGCCAGCGACTTCATAGATCTCGCGGGAGAGGCCGTCCTCCGTCACCGAAGCGCCCTCTCGAGCTCCGACATAGCCTACCTAAAATCGCTTCCAAGGACTGCGGAGATCGAGGGCGCAGCCCTCGCGCACGGCGAATTCACGGACCCCGCGGCATTCAACTACATGGATTCGCCGGAGGTCGCGGCCGCGAATTTCGAAGCTACCCAGGCAAGTCTCATGTTCGTAGGCCACACTCACGTGCCCGAGATGTTCATCGTTGGCGCAAGCGGAACGGTCCACCGCCTGTCGCCGCAGGACTTCGTGCGCGAAGACGGCAAGCGATACATCGTGAACGTCGGCTCCGTCGGGTATCCGCGCGAGTGCAACGGCTCGTGCATGTCGTCATACGTCATCTACGATACCTCCGACATGTCGGTAAGGTTCCGCTTCCTCCCCTTCTCCGTCGCGTCTGTCATGCAGCGGGGCAAGGCGCCGAAATTCGGCAAGGCCGCGCTTTTCGCGACGGCGGCGGCAATCGTGGCGGCGGGATGCGCTCTCGCATTTGCCATGCGCCGCGAAAGCCCGCCCGACGCCGCGAAGGTCGTCGAGGCGGCGCCTGCCGAACGCCCCTTCATGGAAAAGCGCATTACGATTGCGCCAAGCTGCCACGGCGTAAAGGCGAATCTCAAGGTCGATGGAGCACCAGTGAAGCTTAGCATCGTATTCAAGGACGCATCCAACGAGGTCCTTGGCGGGGGCGAGACCTTGACCGTCAAGCATTCAAACAGGAAAACCGTCAAAGTCCCGTCTGGTGCGACAGTGGCCGTATTCGAGATATGGCGGATGCGCCCCGGCGACGAGCCTCACGTAGTCGAGTTTCGCCCGGAGGCCCTCATGAACTCGCGGTAGCCGCGCAGGCGCAGGCGGCATGCGGGGCATTCGCCGCAGCCGTCGCCGGGAATACCGTTGTAGCAAGTCACCGTCTCGCGGCGGATGACGTCAAGGATGCCAAGCCTGTCCGCAAGAGCCCATTCCTCGGCCTTGGTCTTCTTGAGAAACGGGGCGACAATGCTCACGGGCCAGTCGAGAGCGAGGCGGAGCGTCCGCTGCTGCGACCGTATGAACTCGGCGCGGCAGTCTGGATAGCCAGAGGAATCGGCCTCGGAGACGCCGATGTGCACTTCCGTCGCGCCAAGCGACTTCGCCCACACCGCGGCAAGCTGGAGAAAGACGGCGTTCCGGCCCTCCACCACCGTCGTCGGGCACTTTGCGCCGCGTCGCTTCTCGATCTTCGCGCCATGGTCAAGGAGAGCGTTCGTCGTAAGGCTCTTGTAGAAGCCAAGGTTCACAACCTTGTGCGCGGCGACGCCGAAGCGCTTCGCAAGCCGCCGCGCGAACTTCACCTCCACGGAGTGCCGCTGTCCGTAGGAGAACGTGATCGCTGCTACCGCGTCCGCGCCATGCTTCTTGACGGCGAGGGCGAGCGCGGTCGCGGAGTCCTGCCCGCCAGAGAGGACCACAACCGCCTTTACGGCATTAGCGTCCTTCGTCGGCCTTCCCATTCTCCAGTTCCTTCCCGGTGTCAGCAGACGTCACCACTCGACGTCGACGGTCTTGCCGTCGCGGGTGCGCAGCCCCTTGGCGGAACCGTGCGGCCAGCTTGACGGAATCGCGCGCTCAAGCAGAATCTCGCACACGGCCCCCACCATCCCGAGGTTGCCGTCGATCTGGAACGGAGGATGGGTCGCGAACATGTTGTCGAGCGTGTTGTACCTCAAGAGGGAGTCGAGCATGTCG
>JBGUVV010000374.1:0-9675 GCA_045220525.1 Kiritimatiellia bacterium | reverse complement strand
AACAGCGACGGAACCGCCCCGACCGGACGCCCTCCTATCGCCGCAAACGGCACGGCTACTGTGCACTTCCAAGAGCCCTCGCCATTCTCTACGGTGGCAGTCACGCCTTCGCCCCAGCTCTTGTCGATGCTGCCGCCGCGCGTTCCCAGACTGTTGTTCTTGTTGTCGAAGATCGCACCCTCGGAATTGACGCCGATATGGTAGTAAACAGTTCTGTCTCCCGTCGGGCAAAAGTACCACTCCACGGAGTTGTCGGCCCATATCTCGCCGTTGTCTCGTGGACGCATCTTCGCGACGGTCTTGTCCATGTTCGGCTCTTCGGAGGTGAACGTAGCGTATATCGCCTTTTCGTCGGTCCACGTCCTGACCTTCGTCTCTATCGTGCGGTCGATGTCCGGCTTCTTCCCGCGCGGCGCAAACACGCGCAGGGGGATGTCCTCGCCTGCGCTCGCACGAAACCCCTCCACTGCCGTGACGCGGTCGTGGTACGCCTTGGCCGCCGCCTTGATGCCGCCGATGAATTCATCTGAAATCAGGCGTATGCGCCGCGCCTCGAGCGAGTCCGCCCCAACCTTCGAAAGTGCCGTCGCAACGATGTCGTCGAGCCGTGCGACCTCGGACGGCGGATATATCTCAGCGAAAATCGTCTTCCACGACGGAACGACGGCGACAGGCCCTATCGGCGTGTCCTTCGACTCGCCCGTGAGCTTCGTCATCCACTTCGTCTCGAGGATCGTGTAGAGCTCCTTCATCTCGGGAGCCGCCGCGCCGAACATCAGTCGGTAGTGCTCGTCGAGAACGGCGTCTATGTCGGTCTTTGCGTCCCAGCAGACGCGGAAATAGACGTAGTAGTTGAGGTAGTTGAACGAGAAGCGGTCCGTCTCTGACTCGGAGAACCCGCCTATGATGTAGTCCGCGGCGTCGCTGTAGTACTTGCCCCAGGCGTGCATGGAAAGCTGGGGGATCCCGTCGAAGTCGGGCCCAACGCTCGGATGCTTGCCGGGATACGTCCAGAGCCAGACCTTGTGGCCGAGCTTGTCCATCCAGTCCGTGATCTGCTTCCTCTCGCCAGCTATCAGATCGGGGCGGCCAGTGGACCACTGGCCCCTGATGGCGACCTGCACGAGAATGTTTGACGGCAGGTCGTATGCGGGAACCTTCCTGCTCCTGCCGTAGCACATCTGCGTCACAGTGCCCTTCACGCCATCGGCCGTAAGGCGCTCGGCGATGGACTTTGTCGCGAGCCACACTGGATCTTCGCCAGCACGATATAGCTTCTGGCAGTTCTCGCAGGCGCAATCTGGCTGGCCGTCCTGCGGCATGATGTCAACGATCCCGTCTTCGAGATCGACGTTGTTGCCCCAGTTCTTGAGCGGGATTCCCCTGTCGAACGGCTTCTTGCCGGTCAAGGCGGCCTTTACGTCCTGGTATATCTCCTCGACGATCGGAGACGTCCAGCAGAGGTGGCCGGAATGTCCGATGGCGCTTTCGATCGTGCGCGAGCCATTCGTCTTCAGCGAGAAATACTCCGGATGCGTCTTGCCGAAGCGCTCTACGTACTTGAAGTTGATCGTGCCGTGGCACAGGGGTATCTTCTTCGTCCCCATTCTGAGCCGCAGCCAGTCGAGGCGCTTCATGCGCTCCCCTTCGGCGTCGTTCTCGGCCTTGCCGAACCAGAAGGCCTTCTTGCCGCTATACCATTCGCGCACGGAAAAATCGGGGGTGACGGCCCTGTCGACGTCCGGCACGACGATCAGGGACTTCTTCGGCACTATCGTGCCCAACTCGCCTGGAAAGTAGAAGCGAACTCCGGCGTAGTCTTCGAGGAACGCATAGACGGCGAACGAGGTTGCCCTTTCCAGGGAACGCGAGAACGAGGGCGCCACGAGCGGATTATGCCGTGGGTGGTCGCGCCCTGCCAGATAGACGCGGTTTGGCGCGGTCTTGATGAAAAACGTGTCGCGCGGTTTTGAATCGACGTCTATCCCAGCCTCGCGCGACCACTTGTTGTCGCCCAGGACTATCGCCGTCCTATCGGAAGGCTCGCCAACAATCGGCACCGCCGCGCCAAAAGCCTGCGCAAGGAAGTTCGTCAGCTCGTCCGCCGCGAACCGCACCGCCGGAGGGGCTTTCGTCTCGACCACCACATCGACCGCGCCGGGTCTTACCTCAACCGCGCCGAGGCATCCGAACGCGCACAGTGCGCCCGCCGCCACCATCACATTCTGCTTCATTTTCTTGCTCTCTTCATTTTCTCATTTTGAGATTTTGTCGAGCCGCACGTCGTCGAAGTGCGCCGTGCCCACCGCATAGCGCATGCGAAGCCAAATCCCCACCTTGGGACTTTCCCGCCACGATTCGTCCGTCTCGAACTCGAACACCTGCGGAACCCAGTCAGTCGTGCCAGACAGGAAGAGGTCGTTTTCGGGGAATATCCACTCCTGCCCCCTGGCCTTTCCGTCATCCTTCTTCTGCCGGACGATGACTGACACTCCGCTCATTTCATTTCGCAAGTTGCCATCGAGCTTTACTCGGCGCACCATATTATACCATAAATTTCATAAAGAAAGGGCGGGGTTTCGCTCCGCCCTTTCCTCGCGTCGTCAATCGACGAATCTCGCCTTACGCCTTGTTGTGGCGCTTGCGGAGCTTCGCGGACGTGTTCTTGATGCCCTCGATCGTGTCGTGGATCTCCTGCTCGGTAAGCCGCGGGTGCATCGGAATGTTGAACTCGCGGTTGTAGAAGAACTCGTTTGCGCGCGGACACTGGTCGGGGTCGTAGCCCATCCTCTTCAGCCCCGTGAAGTGGTACGTAGGCTGGTAGTGGAGAATGCCCTGCACGCCCTCCTCCTGGTAGAGGACCTGCATGAACTCGTCGCGGCTGGCTCCAAGCTCCTTCTCGTTGACGCACACCGTGTAGAGGTGGTAGCTGTGGAAGCAGTTCGGATCCTCGTAAACGGGCTCCACGCCCGGGACGTCCTGCAGCCCGGCGGTGATCTTGTGGGCGATCTCGCGGCGCTTCGCGACGAGCATGTCGAGCTTGTCGAGCTGGCAGCATCCGACCGCAGCCTGGATCTCGTTCATGCGGTAGTTCGAGCCCCAGTGGCCGTTCCACGGGATGACGTCGAAGTGCGCAGGCATCCAGTACTGGATCGGGTCGGTGCGGCGCTTCACGATCTTGCCGAACGTCCAGACGGGGTCGTTCTTGTCGGCGAGCTGGTCGTTCCAGGTCTGCGGCATGTTGCTCATGCAGCGGAGGTTCTGGATGCCCTTCGCGTATTCGTCGTTGTTCGTCGTGATCATTCCGCCCTCGCCGCAGGTCGTGATGTTCTTGAGCGAGTGGAACGAGAACGCGCCGCAGTCGCCGATGGAGCCGGCCATGCGTCCCTTGTAGCTCGAGCCCGTCGCGTGCGCGCAGTCCTCGAGCACCTTGAGGTTGTGCTTCTTCGCGATCTCCATGATCGGGTCCATGTCGACCATCTGGCCGGCGTAGTGGACGACGTAGATCGCCTTCGTCTTGGACGTGATCTTGCGCTCGACGTCGTTCGGGTCGATGTTGAACGTCCTCGGGTCGATGTCGGCGAACACCGGAACGCCGCCCTCCTTGAGGATGACGAGCGAGGTCGCGACGAACGTGTTCGGCGTGACGATAACCTCGTCGCCTGGCTTGATGTCGAAGAGCTGGGTTACGACGTGCATAGACGTCGTGCAGCTCGTCGCGGCGAACGCGTACTTAGTCCCCGACATCTTCGCGAACTTGTCCTGGAACTCGATCGTCTTCGGGCCCATGGTGAGGGAGTCCTGCGCCATCGCGTCGAGGGCGGCCTTGCGCTCGGCCTCGTCGTAGATGGAGCCCATGAACGAATAAGCGACTTTCAGCTTCACGCCGTCGTTCGTCGCGTAGCTGGAGGTGATTCCACCCTCGGTCTCGCCGCCTGTGTAGTGATCGTCTTTGATTGCCATGTCGTTATCTCCTACTGGAATTATTCCGGATTTCGCCATAAGCGGATTCTCCCGCCATGCGCCGTTTGGGTAAATTATACCATTCCTGACCGCTTCGCGAGGCAAAATGAAGGCATGAAAAAACATCAAATTCGCGCAATGGGCGATTTACGTGCCAGAGCCATTCGGTTTTACACCTCTTGAGACGGCCACAAGGCCTAGCTTACACAAAACGTAAAAATGCCGCCTTTCAACTGCCTCACGACAATTGGCACGGTTTATGCAGAGAGTATTTGATATGCAACGAATAAACGACATCTATCGGCCCACGGAAGAGCGCAAGGGAGACTGGCGCGAAGTTGAGCGGTTGCTCACGGATGAAGAACTGAAGGACCAGACCTCCCGGTGCATGAACTGCGGGCAGCCCTTCTGCCATGCATACGGCTGTCCGCTCGGCAATCTTGTGCCAGACCAGAACCGCGCGGTGGCGCAAGGCGACTGGAAGAGGGCTCACGAGCTTTTGTCCGTGAACTCCGATTTCCCAGAGTTCACCTCTCGCATATGCCCCGCCCTCTGCGAGGCGAGCTGCGTACATGGCCTCGACGAAGAGGCCGTGATGATACGCCAGTCGGAAAAGCGCATTATCGAGACGGCCTTCGCGGAAGGATGGGTTGTGCCACGAGCGCCGGGAAGGGAAAACGGGAAGTCCGTCGCCGTCATCGGAGCGGGGCCCGCCGGGCTTTCCGCCGCAGTAACGCTTCGCAGGAAAGGCTGGGCCGTTACCGTTTACGAGCGGCGCAAGGAGATTGGCGGCCTTCTAAGATACGGAATCCCCTGCTTCAAGCTCGACAAGTCGATCATAGACCGCCGCCGCAAGGTGCTGGAGGCGGAGGGGATAAGGTTCGTGACCGGCATTGAAGTAGGCAGGGACCTCTCGGCCGAATGGCTTCAGCGAAGTTTTGACGCGCTAGTTGTCGCAATAGGGACTCCCGCCGCGCGCGACCTTAAGATACCAGGCCGGGAGCTTGGCGGAATCCACCTGGCGCTTGAGCTTCTTGAAGGCGAAAACAAGTTCCTCACAGGCGAGACGCCAGAGCCGCCGATAGACGCCAAGGGTAAGGACGTCCTGGTGATAGGCGGCGGCGACACGGGGAGCGACTGCGTCGGAACTTCAATCCGGCAGGGAGCAAAGTCCGTGACGCAGATCGAGATAATGCCAAAGCCGCCAGACGAACGCGACGCCTCCACGCCGTGGCCGCTCTGGCCATACATGCTCCGCACGAGCTCCAGCCACAAGGAAGGCTGCACGCGCAGGTGGAACCTCAACTCTTTGAGGTTTGTCGAAGGCTCTGCGTCTCCGCGTGAGACAAAAACAGTTGCCGGAGTGGAAGTCGAAACCGTGGAGTGGGAGTTTTCCCCAGAGGGTCGACCACTCAAGTTCCGCGCCGTCCCCGGCACAAAGGAAACGATAAAGGCCGACCTCGTCTTCCTTGCGATGGGCTTTACGGGCGTTCCCTCCGACAATCCGATCGTCTCGCAGCTTGGAATAGCGCAGACGCCACGAACCGCCCTTCTATCCAGCCCAGAGCGCAACATCCACTGCGTCGGCGACTGCGCCTCGGGCGCGTCCCTTGTCGTCAGGGCTCTCGCCAGCGGCAAACAGATACCTCTTGATTGAAAGACCACGGCAATGAACCAGCAAAGCGAACGCGAACAGCAGGGACTCTACAGAAGCGAATACGAACACGACGCCTGCGGCGTGGGGATGGTGGCCAACCTCTCAGGCGAGCCAAGCCACGAAATCGTGGAAAACGGGATGACGATACTAAAGCGCCTCATGCACCGCGGCGCGACGGGCAACGATTCCGAGACTGGAGACGGAGCCGGGCTTCTCCTCAAGATTCCGCACGAATTCTTCAGGAACACCCTCGCCGCATGCGGCGCAAAGGCCCCGAAGAAAGGCGAGATCTTTGGCATCGCGATGATATTCGGCGGCGAAGGCGAAGAGAAGAAGATCGAGAGCGCGGTAAAAGGCGAGGACTGCGACGTCATCGGCTGGCGCGACGTGCCGACAAATCCCGACGCCATCGGGCACGACGCACGCGCCGTCATGCCGAGGATACGCCAGCTCTTCATCTCTGCCTCTGCGCCTGGAATCGAGCGCCGCCTCTACATCGTCAGGCGGACGATAGAGAAAGCGACAAGCCGCACCTACATCTGCTCGTGCTCGTCGCGCACGATTGTCTACAAGGGCCTCCTCCTTGCAACGCAGATAGAGCGCTTCTACCCAGACCTCACAAACCCCGGCTTCGTATCGCCCTTTGCGATAGTGCACCAGCGATATTCCACCAATACCTTCCCGACATGGGAGCTTGCACACCCGTTCCGCGCAATCGCCCACAACGGCGAGATAAACGCGATCAAGGGAAACCTTACCGCCCTCGCGGCAAGGGAAAAGTCCCTCGCCTCGCCGGCCTTTGGCGACGAAATGGGGAAGGTCCTCCCGATAGTGCATGGCGGCCAGTCAGACTCCGCATCGCTCGACAACATCTTCGAGCTATTGGTCGCGGCAGGACGCGACGCACCGCATGCGATGATGATGCTGATTCCGCAGGCGTGGGGCGCAAAATACCACATGGGCCACGACGTCAGGGCGTTCTACGAATACCATTCCGCGCTCATGGAACCATGGGATGGCCCGGCGGCGGTCGCGTTCACCGACGGCAAGGGGCTTGGCGCCGCGCTTGACAGGAACGGCCTCAGGCCGGCACGCTGGACGCTGACAAAGAACGGGCTTTTCGTCCTCGCGTCGGAAACGGGCGTCCTGGACATCCCCGCCGAAGAAGTCCTGCGCCACGGCCGCCTGCGCCCAGGCTCGATGCTCTGGCTCGATCTCGAGGCGCACCGTTTCATGGAAGATGCGGAGCTCAAGACTTTCTACGCGCGCCGCCGCCCATATCGCCGCTGGATAAACGAAAACCACATTCCGGTGACCGGGCTTTTCAGCGAGATCGTGCCGTCTCGGTTTGGCGACGGCGAATCCGGCAAGGCCGCGCTCACTCGCGACCAGCAGGCATTCGGCTACACGCTTGAAGACATTGAGCTCATACTGCGGCCGATGGCAGAGTCCGGGAAAGAGCCCGTCGGCGCAATGGGCAACGATGCAGCGCTTGCGTGCCTGCGCAAAGCGGAGAACGGGCACTTTAGGCTTTTCGACTGCTTCCACCAGCTTTTCGCCCAGGTGACGAATCCTCCGATAGACCCGATACGCGAAGAGCTTGTGATGTCGATCATGACATACATCGGCAACCAGGGGAACATCCTCGCCGAGACGCCAGAGCATGCGCGGCTCGTCAAGATGACGCGACCCGTGCTGACAGACGACGAAATCCGCCGCATGAGGAACATTCCCGAGTTTCCGGCGAAGACGCTCCCCCTCCACTTCGAAGGAAGCCTCAAGACCTCGCTCGACGCCCTCGCCGCTAACGCGCTCAAGGCCGTCAAAGAAGGCGTAAAGATAATCATTCTTTCGGACAGAAAAGAAGTTGGAGTTAAGAGTTCGAGTTCAAGAATGGAACTTTCAGCAATTCCACTCTCCAACTCCACTCTCCAACTCAAGACCATGCCTTCGCTCATGGCCGTTGTAGCAGTGAACAAGGCGCTGACAGATGCGGGTGTGCGTCCTTCCGTCGGCGTTGTCGTCGAATCCGGCGAGGTGTTCGAGGTGCATCACTTCGCCGTCCTTCTCGGCTTCGGCGCAACGGCGGTGAACCCCTATCTTGCGCTTGCTACGGTCTCCGAAATCGGCAAGGACGATGCCGTCAAGGCCGCCGCGAACTACGTCACGGCAGTCTGCAAGGGACTCATGAAGATCATGTCGAAGATGGGAATCTCGACCTTGCGCTCGTATCGTTCGGCCCACATCTTCGAGGCCGTCGGCCTCGGCCCCAAGCTGATACACGACTACTTCACGGGCGTCACCTCGCCAGTCGGCGGACTGGAGCTCGAAGACCTCGAGAAGATCATCTCGCGCAGAGGCGCAAAGGCGCAGAGCGTAGGCGGGGAGTATCGCACGAGAAAAGGAGGCGACGAGCATCTCTGGACGCCGCAGCGTCTCATCGACTTCCGCGAGGCAGTGCGCAACGACGACTTCGCCCGCTTCAAGCGCTACACCGACGACATCGACAACAATAGCCACGTGACGCTGCGCTCCCAGCTGGAGTTCCGGGAACAGGGACCGGGGAACGGGGAACGAGGATGCGACGGTGTAGAGCCGGTCGATTCCATCGTCAAGAGCTTCGTCGGCGGCGCGATGTCGCTCGGCTCGCTCTCGCCCGAGGCGCACGAGACGATTGCAATCGCCCTAAACGGACTTGGCACGATGTCCAACTCCGGCGAAGGCGGCGAAGACCCTGAGCGCTTCGGCACCGAGAGGAACAGCGCGATAAAGCAAGTAGCCTCCGGCCGATTCGGCGTGACGGTGGAATACATAAGCTCCGCCAAGGATCTCCAGATCAAGCTCGCACAGGGCGCAAAACCAGGCGAAGGCGGGCAGCTCCCCGCCCACAAGGTTGACGCGCTTGTCGCGAGGCTCCGCCATGCAAAGCCCGGCACCACTCTCATCTCGCCGCCGCCGCACCACGACATCTACTCCATCGAAGACCTCGCCCAGCTCATCTACGACCTCAAATGCGCGAATCCCGACGCCCGCGTGTCGGTGAAACTCGTCTCGGAGGCAGGAGTCGGCACGATTGCAGCAGGCGTCGCAAAGGCGCATGCAGACGTAGTCGTGATATCGGGCTTCGACGGAGGCACCGGGGCTGCGCCACTAACCTCGATGAAGCATGCGGGGCTCCCATGGGAAGCAGGGCTTGCCGAAGCGCACCAGACGCTCGTAAAGAACAACCTCAGAAGTCACGTGAAGCTTCAGGTCGACGGGCAGATCAGGACGGGCCGCGACATCGTAGTCGCCGCGATGCTTGGCGCGGACGAATTCGCATTCGGAACGTCCATGCTCGTTTCGCTCGGCTGCGTCCAGTGCCGCAACTGCAACCTCAACTGCTGCCCGGTCGGGATAGCGACGCAAAAGGAGGGGCTCAGGAAGAAGTTCGCCGGAAAGCCAGAGCATCTGCAGCGCTACTTCCGCTTCCTCGCAGAGGAGGTGCGAGAGCATCTCGCCTCGCTTGGGCTAAAGTCCCTCGCCGAGGCGCGCGGCCGCGCAGACCTTCTCAAGGCGAAAGAGGGAACGAGGTTTGATTTCAGCGATATAATTCTCGCGCAGAGTCGCGGAGACGCGGAGATTTCTTCGGCAGGATCGAGCGTGAAACCGAACTACGACATCCGCGAGCTAATCCCGCATCTAAAGGCAGATGGCGAGACGAACCTCGTCCGAAAAATCTCCAATTGCGACCGCTCCGTCGGCGCCGCCCTCTCCGGCCATCTCGCCAAACTCCGCGCCTCTGCGCCTCTGCGCGAGGCTTTTCACGTATCCGTAGACTTCACCGGCGTCGCTGGACAGTCCTTCGGCGCATTCCTCGCAAAAGGCATCACCTTCAACTTGCAAGGAGAGGCCAACGACTACGTCGGCAAGTCCCTCTCCGGCGGTGTCATCACCATAAGGCCGCCAACCGCAAAGGAAGGCAACGTGAGCTTCCGCCCGGAAGACAGCGTCATCGCGGGCAACGTCATCGCATATGGCGCGACTTCCGGCGCAATCTTCATAAACGGCCAGGC
>JBGUVV010000373.1:0-5273 GCA_045220525.1 Kiritimatiellia bacterium | reverse complement strand
GCCGGATCGGTCTTGAACGAACGCTCGTAGAGCGCCGCGTCGCCCGTGGCCTCGGCCATGCGGTAAAGCGCCTGGGCTCTCACGGTGCGGTCAACGTCGTCGCGGTCGATGAGCCGCAGCTCGTCGAGCCGCCGCGATTCCGGGGCGGCCATTGCTGCGAGCAGCCTCACCCTGTCGGCGTGGGCATTCGTCGGAAAGGCCTTGAGAAACGCCTCGCCCTCCCTGCGCGTAGCTTCCTTGTCGCCGACGGCGTTGGCGGAAGCCACGATGCGATAGCCGAGCTCCGCGGCGTCGATCTCGCGCGACCCCCGCAGCGCAAGATATTCAGCGCGCGCCGCGGCGGCTTCGCCACGGTTGAAAAGGCGGTCCGCCATGGCCAGCCTGTCGGCGTCGGCCACGGCGAGCGAAGCGGCCAGCACTGCCGCCGCAAAGATCATTTTGAGCCGCCTCCCTCGGTCGCAAGGGAGAAGTTCCAGACGTTGCCCGCGCGGCAGGCGTCTATGACCTTGACGAGGCTTTCATAGCGCGAGTCCTTGTCGGCGCGTATGATCACCTGCTGGCCGGGATAGAACTTCGATATCCTCCCAAGGCGCGACTCGAGGTCTTCAAGCGACATCACGGTTCCGTTGACCTTGACGGTCCCCTCCCTGTCGAGGTTTACGATTATCTCGCCGGGCTGCCTTCCAGGCTCGTCAGCCGTCTTCGCAGACGGCAGGGATATGGCAATCTCGCTCTCCCACTGGGAAAACACGCTGACCGTGACGAAGAAGCAGAGGAGCAGGAATATGACGTCGAGCATGGACGTCAAAGCCAGCGTCGGCGCTCGGGAACTCCGTTCTGGGCTGAAGTTCATGCCCGAACCCCCGCGACGACCTCCTCTACCGCCTCCTCGAGCTCGGCGACGCGCTTGGCCGCACGGCGGCGGAAAAACGCGTAGGCCGCAAGGCACGGGATTGCGACGACAAGGCCGAATATCGTGGTCACTATGGCCTGCGACACGCCTTGCGCGAGAACGACAGGCTTCGCACCGGCGGATACGTCCGCGGCAATTCCGCCAAAAGCCTTGAACATGCCGAGGACCGTTCCGAGAAGGCCTATGAGAGGCGCGATGGCGGCTATGTCGGCGAGCCAGTCGACGGAAGCGTAGAGCCTCGCCGCAATGCGCCGACCCTCGGCCTCGCGGTTCTTCGCAGCTGCGATGCGCTTGAGCGCAGCGGGCCTCAAGAGCCACCCCGCCTGTGCGATCCAGAGATACAGGATCAGCGCGAGCGCAAAGACGGACAGCGCCGACAGCACCCACATAAGAGGACCACCGTAGTTCCAGGCCTGTCCAAACGTTATTTCATTCATGTTCCTTTGACCTTTCCGATTGCTTTTGTTATTTCTTCGACCGTTGAAAGACCGTCAGATGCCTCCGAGAACCGGCAAGGCCCCCCGCGCCCGCCGCCGTGGGCGATCTGATTGACAAGCTCCACGGCTCCCGTCTCTATTCCACGAGAGGCGAGAAACGCCTCCGCGTCGCGGCTCATGACGAGCGCGAAGACCTTTGCGACGTTTGCCTTCGCGTAAAGCGCCGCCGCTGGGAGCCCGACGACCCTGTCGGCCACGATTGCGCCCGCAAGCTCGCCAGCATGCCTCCCGCAGGCCTCGAGCACCGGCGCGAAGCCATGACCGGAGAGATGGAGGAATATGACTCCGTCCTTTGCCGCGACGACAGACTTCCCGTTTTCGACGAGAGCGCGCATCTCGGCGACGAGGTCGCCCTCGCCAACGGGCTTTACGATGCGCTGCGTGCTAAAGCCCTCGACGGCTATCGCAGGCTCAGGGCGCGCGGGGCAAACATGCTCGCAAGCCCCGCATCCCGTGCACTTCGAGTCATCGACGACAGGGAAGCCCCCGACGAGGCTTATGGCGCCAACGGGGCACTTGCGGACACAGGCGGAGCACTGGGCGCCCTCAGTCGCCCGAATGCAAAGAGACTTCTTCCACTTGGCAAGGCCTATGCGGACCGTCCGCTTTTCGCCCGGCGCTACGCCGAGTATCGCCGCCGTGGGGCAGACCTCAGAGCACTTCTCGCAACCGGAAAGGCAGTAGCCTCGCCTAAAGTCCATTTCCGGGCGACCAAGCGAAAGGAGCGACACGGAGGGAGTCAGGCATTCGCCAGGGCATTTTGCCGCGCAAAGCCCGCATCCGACGCAGAGATAGGCGAACCTCTTTGAGTCTATCGCCCCTGGAGGCAGCGGACGCGGCACTCCCGACGGAACCCCCGGGAGGGAAACGTCGGCAAACCCGCCGTCGGAAATCTTGTCTGCGGCGGCGAGCAAGGCGACTCCCTTGAGCGCGGCGCGACGCGTCACGCCGTCAGCGCCACCGGAGGCGGAGGGGCTCTCTTCTTGCCTTGGGAAGCACTTGCGGCAGTTTGCGCAGCCCTTGCCGATCTTGTCGCCGCGCCACGCATACCTTGCGACCGCGTCGAACATCGTCCCGAGAGGACAGATCCAGTTGCACCATATCCGACCGTTTCCGAACGCCGCAAGGACAAGAATCGCGGCGAAGAAAACGACGCCGGGGACGAAGAGGACGAGAACGCGCCCGAATATCCCCCACGGGTGCAGGAGATAGCCTGCGGGAAGCGCAAGATACAGCGCAAGGAAAACTATGTTCACGCATCTCTGGGCCTTGCCGCGCGGCAGGCGCGAACACACGCGGCGAACGCGCTTCCTCGGGCGGAGGACGAGCCCCACAAGCGACTGCGAAAGCCCGAGGGGGCAAACGTAGCGGCAGAACACGCGCCCAAAGAGGAAAGTCACGGGAATCCACGCGATCCACGTCGCCCACACTACTGCAAGCCACTTCATTTCGCAGCCTCCAGCTTAAGGCCGTCTATCCACGAGTCGATCTTGGCGATTTCGCCTGGGATGTCGATCGACTGCGGACAGTGCGAAACGCACCGACCACACCCGGTGCAGTGGTCCGCCCTACGAAGCTCCTCGGGGATCATGCGCCTGTAGATCTTGATCGCCTCCGCGGCAGACGGAGCCGTCTTCTCGGCGAGCATCCTGTTCCTGAACGTCAGGATCGACGGTATGTCGAGACCGTAGGGGCACGGCATGCAGTAGTTGCAGAAGTTGCATGGGATCGTGTTGAGGCTAAGGAGCGCAACGGCCGCGCGCTCGAGATATTCCATCTCCCGGGCAGAGCATTTCTTCAGCGGGGAGAATGTCGCGATGTTCTCATTGATGTGCTCGTCGTAGGTCATACCCGAAAGTATCGTCATTACGTTGTCGAAGCTACCGCAGAAGCGAAGCGCCCACTGCGCAAGCGTAGCCTCCGGGTCAAGGGGCTTGAGCTCGTTCGCAAGCGCCCAGTTGTAGCGGGCGAGGCGCCCGCCAAGAAGCGGCTCCATGACGACCACCGGGATCCTAAGCTCAGTCAGCTTGCCATAGAGGTATTGCGCGTCCAAGTTGCGGTCGTTTACCTCCTTTGCATGGCGCCAGTCGACGTAGTTCATCTGGATCTGGCAGAAATCCCATTTGTACTTGGAGTGGTTGGCAATGCACCACTCGAAGGCCTTCGGGTCGCCGTGGTAGGAAAACCCGAGGTTGCGGATGGTGCGCTTCGCGCGAAGCTCGCAGCACCATTCCAACGCGCCGTTCGAGATATACCTCTTTTCGAACGTCGAAAAGCCGCCGTTTCCGATGGAATGCAGGAGATAGTTGTCGATGTAGTCCGTCCGCAAGTTGCGCAGGGAATCGGCAAACATCTTCTTGCACGCCTCGATGGAATGCTGCGACGGCGCAAAATTGGAAAGCTTGGTCGCTATTACATACGACTCCCTGGGAAATCCGCTCGCGGCCAAGGCGTTGCCGAGAGCGCGCTCTGACTCGCCGCGGCAGTATGCGGGGGAAGTGTCGAAATAATTTACCCCGTTCTGGAGCATGTAGGAGACCTGTCTATCAAGCCTCTTCTGGTCTATCGCGGCGTTTGAGGCCCCCTTCGCCCAGGCGTTGGCGTGGCCTCCGTCAACAGTCGGAAGCCGCATCGCTCCGTAGCCGAGAAGCGAGACTTTTTTCCCATCGCTGGACATCCTAACTGTCATAGTGGTTATTTTACCAAATTGCCGCGACATTATCAACGTTTTGTATGAACTATCGCGGCAAAAGCCCATACATTATCTGTAAGACGATTTTTGCCAAGCGGAAAGAAAATGTAATAAATCAGCCATAAAGCCAGCCATGAAGCCACTATCCCCTGTGGCACGTTTTTTGCAGAACTGTCAGCATGAACAAATATATTGAAACCGTCCTCAAGGACGTATATGCGAAAAACGCAGACCAGAAGGAATTCCTTCAGGCAGTCGAAGAAGTGCTCACCTCCCTCGACCCTGTGATAAAGGCAAACAAAGAGTACGAGAAAAACGCGATTCTTGAGCGTCTCGTCCAGCCGGAGAGAACGATAATCTTCCGCGTTCCCTGGGTTGACGACACGGGCAAGGTGAGGGTGAACCGTGGCTACCGCATACAGTTCAACTCCGCAATCGGGCCTTACAAGGGCGGCCTCCGGTTCGATCCGTCGGTCAACCTCTCGGTCCTCAAGTTCCTCGCCTTCGAGCAGATATTCAAGAACTCGCTCACCACGCTCCCGATGGGCGGAGGCAAGGGCGGCTCCGACTTCAACCCGAAGCAGAGCCCGCACACCCCCGGCAAGCGCTGCAGCGACGGCGAAGTCATGCGCTTCTGCCAGAGCTTCATGACTGGCCTCTACAAGTACATCGGCGCCGACACCGACGTCCCCGCAGGCGACATGAACGTAGGCGGCCGCGAAATCGGCTATCTCTTCGGCCAGTACAAGCGCCTTGCCAACGAATGGACGGGCGTCCTCACCGGCAAGGGCCTTTCCTTCGGCGGCTCGCTCATCCGCCCCGAGGCGACCGGCTACGGCGACATCTACTTCGCTGAGAACATGCTCGCCATGCGCGGCGAGAACTTCGGCGGGAAGGCCTGCGTCGTCTCCGGCTCCGGCAACGTCGCCACCTACGCGGCCGAGAAGCTGATGCAGCTCGGCGCCAAGGTGCTCACGCTCTCCGACCGCTCGGGCGCGATCTACGCGAAGGACGGCATCACCCCGAAGATGCTCAAGGACGTGATGCGCCTCAAGACCGTCACCCGCGGCGAGCTCGCCGACTTCGCCAAGAAGACGAAGGCCGTCAAGTTCTTCAAGGGCGCCAACAGCTGGCAGCTCGCGGACAAGGTGGACTGCGCATTCCCGTGCGC
>JBGUVV010000372.1:0-8171 GCA_045220525.1 Kiritimatiellia bacterium | reverse complement strand
CGGCGGCGGACGCGAAGACCGCCGCAACTGCCGCAATTGCCGTCAAGACGATGCTTCTCATCGCAGGATGACCACCATGCCGAGCGGCCTGGGCGACCATTTGATGCGCACTTTGCCCATCTTCTCGGCATAGGAGAATGCCTGTCCGTCGTGCCAAGCTCCTGCTCCCCAGCCGCTGCCAGTCCACGTTTCTAGAATATACCCGGCGACCGGCTCCAGTGCGCCGGCAGAATCCTTCACCTGCGTCGCGGAGAAGGTGTACGAACCCTCGACCTTGTAGTTGCCGACATCCTCGGCGAGCGTCGCGCCGGTGCCGTCGCCGTATCTCGTCGCGATAGTCACGTTCGATTCCGGCGGATTCCCCTTGAACCGCGCCTCGTCGACCTTGCGGTTGTGTTCCAGTTCATCAGGCAGGAGCATACGAGTATAGACGCGTACAGCCTGGATTTTGCCGTTGAAGCGGCGCTCGTTCGTATTTGTGGCGTCGTCGGGGAAATACACGCCGCCGATATAGAACGGCCTGTTCTCGAACTTGGCCCAGTTGCCGCGCCATTTCCCAATCCAGTTGTCCGACGTTGGCGATGTAGTTTCAAACACGGTGCATGCACCGGCATGCCAGATGGCATTTACATATTGCTCTCCCCAATTTGGCACATACACGGCTCCCACGCCGTCCACTTTGAAACGGGCTTGCCTCCCATCGGTAAAGATCCCCGCGTAGATATTGCAATAGTCGTTGGTAGAGCCAAATATCGTCGGATAGGCAGTTTGCTTGTTATAATCGTCGCAGACGACTTGAATCGTCAGATAGCATTTGCCGTCAAAGTTCGGATTCGCGCCGAGCGATGCGAACTTGCCGCCGTTGACGAAGTTGTAGCCGTCTTTGGCCCATCCGCCGGAGCTGGAGCCCGTGGCGGCGTCGAAAGTCGCGTTCAAGCTTGCGCCGCCCGTGCCGAGGTTCACCCATGTAGTGGCGTCCGGGTCGTGATCGACATTCGCACCGGCGTTTCTGATGCCGTCGAAGTTGAGGTAGAGTCCATCCTGCACGTAGTCGCCCACGTCGTAGCTGGGAATCTTCGTGAGGCGGCTCTTGACCGCCCAGTTCCACGTGAGGCGCTTGGAGGCGGTGGCGACGTCGGGGACGACGGCAACGGGAGCGTCGCCGCGCTGAACGGTCGTGGCATCCGCCCACGCCGAGCCGTTCCATGTTTCGAGCGTGTAGCCAGTAAGTTCGTAAGGATCGCCGTCGAGAACCGCTTCCGTCGGCGCGGTGAACGTGTAGCCCGGCGCCGGGCGGTAGGCGCCGCAAGGCAAGTCGCCGCCAAGCCCTTCGACTGTAGATGCGACTACAAGGTTTCCGGCGGCCGCCGGGGCGCGCCCGAAGAAGCGAACCTCGTCCACCGCGCGGTTCTGCTCGAGCTCCGCGTTCGTAAGCGCGCGGTTGTAGATACGCGCCGACTTGTAGGTTCCGTGGAACCGGCGCAGATTATAGCCCATCGCACTAGAGCCGCCATCGCCGTTGCCGCTGGCAAAGGTGATGGTCTGCGTGCCAATGGACTTGTCGAAAGCCCTTGTGACGCCATCCTGTGCAGCCGTCTGGAAGAGCGCGGCATTGACACCATCCGACCATCCTGTCATATACTCGCCGTTCCATCCCTTGAGGCTGGGGTCGCGCGTATGCGTGTTCGCAACCTTGAACTGCACACCAGGCGTGTTATTGTTATTCTGGTTGTAGTACATAGCGAAGGGATCTCCCGACGCGGTCTTTGTGCCAAAGAGCGCAGGCCAGGCCGTGACAATGCACTGCGACGTGCTGCGGCTGAAGTTGACGACCGCCTGCACCGTATACTTGTTTCCTATTGTGCGTGTCGTGTTCATGACGGCATACGCAGGGTTAGTCGTCCGCCCGTCGAAACGGTAGCCGTCGGCCGTCCATCCACAGGAGGAATCAACGCCTATGAACTTCGCGTAGTCGCCATCATTGGCGAGGTCGGTCCATGTCGTCGCCGCGCTGTCGTGAATGGCCAGAAGACCAGTGTTGCGGATGCCGTCGAGATGGACTACGAGGCCGTCCGTGACGTAATCGTTGAACGCAAGGTCGTAGCCCGGGCCTGCCGTGTGGTTCCACTTCCATGTAAGGCGGACTTTCGCAGTTGTATCTGTGAGCGCGACGGAGAGGACGCCGCTGTGTGTTTCCGCCGCGCCCCACGCCGCGCCGTCCCAAGTCTCGAGCGTGTAGCCCGTGCAAGAGTATGTGTCATCGCCGACAGTCACGCTCGCAGGCGCGGAGAAGGTATGGCCGCCCGCCGAAAGCGCGTATGCGCCCTCCGGCGCGTCGCCCGAAACACCGCGCACGGACGAAGCCACGACGACATTCGCGTCTGGTGCGCCGATGCCGAAGAAGCGCGCATCGTCGATGGCGCGGTTCTGCGCAAGCTCGGCATCGCTCAGCACCCTGTTGTAGATCCTGATTGACTTGATCGTGCCCTTGAACCACCGCGCGCTGCGCAACTCCACCGAGTTGCCGGCGCTGCCCACATAGACGGTTGCAGCGGGAATATCGTTATTCGTAGCGCCGGTCTTATGCGCATTGCCCGTGGCATCGGAGATCGCCGCCGATTGAATAACATACTTGTCAGTGCCGTTGCGGATCGCCGTCACGTAGCGTTCTTCCCACGTTCCCTTCGCGATGTAGGCATTGTTGGCTGTAGTGGCGCATTTGAATGTCAGCTGGTGGTTAGGAGTGCCGTTGTTCAAGTCGTAATAGACATTGAGCGTATCATTGTTGTTGCAACCGACAAGCTGCGGCCAATTGATGCGCGTGGTCTGGGCGATTTTGGAGGCGTAAAGAACGTTGGTATCCGCTTCGCACACAACCTGCACCGTCACCTGCTGGCCAAGGCTTTCGAGCTGTTCGGAGAACTGGGCGAAACTGCGGGCGTCGAAGTAGTAGCCGTCGTCAAGCCATTCGCTCGCGTCGCCTTCATCGCGTGCGATCGTCGCCACTTTGCCGTCCACAAGGTCGATCCACTGCTTGGCCGAGTAGTCGTGCGGCGCGTTCGCCCCGACATTGCGGATGCCGTCAAGATGGAGGACGAGTCCGTCCTTTACATAGTCATCGAAGAGGGGGTCGAGATCGACAGGTGCAGAAGCGGAAGTCTTCTGCCACTGCCACGTCAGGCGGACTTTCGCCGAGGTGTCGTCGAGCTTGACGGCGCGGGCACCGTAGGTCCGCACCGGCGAGCCCCATGCCGAGCCATTCCATGTTTCAAGCGTATAGCCGGTACAAATGTAGTTTTCGCCGCCCTTCGTCGCCTTCTTGGGCGCGGTAAAAGTGTAGCCATCTTCGTCGTAGGCATAAACGCCGGACTCTTCGTTGCCTTCGAGACCTGCTACGGAAGTCGCGACGACGACATTGGTGACAGGCATGCCAGTTACAAAGCGAATCTGGTCGAGGTCGTAGTTCTGCTTGATTTCCGCCGCCGTCAAAGCGCGGTTGTAGATGCGCACGGAATAGAACGCTCCCTTGGTGACATAGTTTGCGTTGTAGCTACAGCCGATGTTGTATTTGCTGCTCGCGAGGTTGGAGTGTGTTGCATTGCGCGTCTGCGCCGTGCCGGCAACTCCGCCTGAATAAAGCAGGCACTGCGTCTTGTCCAGCACTCCTGAAAAACCTTTCCCGTCCCAGTTCGGGATCGTGGGACGCGCATTCACGCTGAGGCCATCCACGTTCGCCTTCCAAGTCAATGTGCTGGAGTTCTTTGCGATCCAGATGCCGCAGTCCGTCGAATTCACGCGCGAGATATAGTTTGCCCATCCCTCCATCGACTCAAGGCTGAGATCGCCAAACACCTCAATCGTTGTGCATTCGCTGCCGCCAAGATCCGCAATGGTCTGCCAGTACTTGTCGCCGTCTAGATAGTAGGCGTTGTCGCGCCAACCGCTGTTGCCGGTATTGGTCTTGTACTGGTTAAGCGTGGCGCTGGTGCGGGGATCGACGAGGTTGAACCATGTGGTCGCCGCATTGTCGTGCGCCTTCGTCATGCCGGTATTCCGAATGCCGTCGAGCTGGAGAAGGAGGTTGCTCCTCGCGGCGTAGTTCGACGGCTCGTACTTCAGCGCGGCATTCGCCTGAAGCGCACCAAGCGCAAACCCCGCGGCAAGAACGGCAGCCAGTCTGCCGATGGTCGCCCTGCCGTGTATTCTACATTCCTCCTTGCGTGAAATCATATTCATAGTGGCTTTCTCCTTGTATGACCTAGACGGAATCTTCCGCTGATGGCGGCGATTATATCATAAACACCATTTTCGGCGCAAGGTTTTTAGTGCTGTTGTACGAAATTGCATTGTTCCATTTTGCGAAACATTTTGATATACTGACGGACATGAAGAAAGACAACTACAACGTACTGGCCGTGTACTCGCTGCTGCATTACTCGGGCAGGGAGCATTTTTCTGGCGTTGTCGAGGAAATGCCCAACACCAGCAACTGGCATCTGACCACTGTCCCGCCCGAGAAGTTCAGCGCACGGAGTGATTTCGCGAACGAAATCGGCGAGGCGATAGACGGCGTCATCCTGTCGATGCCAGGGGACGACGAGGCAATGGGGAGAATAGCAAAGTCTCGCATCCCGGCGGTTCTCGTTGACATCACCGACCGCAGGATCTCCGCCGGGCGCGATGCAGTCTCCACCGTGTGGACGGACAATGCGGACGTAGGACGCCGGGCGGCGCGACACCTTCTCGCTCGTGGCGCCTATAGATCCGCCGGGTTCGTCCACGAGCTGCACCAACCTTTCTATTCCGAAGAGCGCATGATGGCGTTTCGTCAGGAAATGCGGCGCGGCGGATGCAAAACCGAGGTTTTCTCGCCCCCCGGCGGAAACGCCGACTTCCGGGAAGACCTTCGCGAATGGCTGCGCGCGCTCGGCAAGCCCGCAGCAGTCATGGCGGCAAGCGACATGCGCGCGGCGGACGTTATAAACGCCTGCAGGGCGGAGGGCATCCCCGTCCCCTCCCAGGTCGCCGTCATCGGCGTTGACAACGACATTTCCCTGCACTCCAAATGCGGCATGAGCATTTCAAGCGTTGTCCTTGACCCAAGGATGCTGGGACGGCAGGCCGTGCGGGAGCTCGACTTCCTCCTGAACCATCCGAGGTCGAGAGGGTGCATGCACGAAGTCCTGGTGCCGGCCAAGGATGTCTTCGCCGGCGAATCTACCGCAAGGTCGATTTCCGCGACGCTGTTGGTGAACGCCGCGCTGGAGTTCATTTCTGCGAACTGCGCAAGGGCCATATCCGCAGACGACATCGCGGCGAATCTCGGATGTTCGCGGCGGCTGGTCGAGCTTCGGTTCAGGCAAGTCGCCGGAGCCACGATACACAAGGCGATAGCGGATGCGAGGATGGGCGAGGTGCGGCGGCGCATCCAGGGCGGCAAGAGCGTAAAAAGCATCGTCCGCGAAATGCATTTCGCCTCGCCGAACCAGCTTTACCGGATGTACAAAAGGCATTTCGGCGAAACGACGCGCGCCGTCCAAAAAAGCCAGGGCGGCGATTTCCGCGCCGATGCGTGACTTGCTCCGCGATTTTTGGTATAATGCGCGGCAATTCTGATGCGACTATAGCTCAATTGGATAGAGCGTTGGCCTCCGAAGCCGAAGGTTGTTGGTTCGATCCCAGTTAGTCGCACCAACTTCTTCGCAAAACCGCATTCCAAACAGACTTCGGGAGTAACAAATGCATCCATACCGCACGCACACCTGCAACGAACTTAGGGCGTCCGACGCCGGGAAGACAGTCCGCCTTTCAGGCTGGATGTTCCGTCTGAGAGACCATGGCGGAATCCTGTTCGTAGATCTCCGCGACCACCTCGTGCCGAGCCGCATCCACCGCGGCATGTTCTACGCCCTTCCGCAGGCGCCGCAGATGTTCAAGCAGCTCCTGATGGTCTCCGGCTTCGACAGGTACTTCCAGATCGCGCCGTGCTTCCGCGACGATGCCGGCGCGCAGCAGTGAACGGAAAAGAACCACGAGACGAAAGGCACAAGGCAATGTCCAGGATCGCAAGCAAAGCAGGCATGATGTTAGCAACGGCCTTCGCGGCGGCGGCGCTCTCCGCAGCCGCGCAGAGCGCGTCCGTATCGGCCAGCCGTCCGTTCGGGGCGCTTTCCGACGGAAGGGAATGCCATTCGTGGCGCGTCACCGGCGCGGGCGGGCTGATCGCGGACTTCACGGACTACGGCGGCAGGCTAGTCCGCGTGTACGCCCAGGACCGCAACGGCAACCTTGCCGACGTCACGATCGGGTGGAACTCCGCCGGCGAATACGAGAAGTACGGCTTCTGCGCGGGCGCGCTCATAGGCCGCTTCGGGAACAGGATAAAGGACGGGCGATTCACGCTCGACGGAAAGGAGTACCGTCTCGCCCTGAACGAAAACTCGAATGGCCGCCACTGCAACCTCCACTCCGGCCCCATGGGGTGGGACGCGCAGATATGGAGCGCGCGCCCCTTCTCGGACGGAGATTCCGCGGGAATCGAGTTCTCGTACACCTGCGAAGACGGCGAGATGGGCTTCCCCGGCAGGCTCCCCGCGACGGTCACGTACACGGTAACGCCCGAGAACGCAATCCGCATCGAATACTCTGCGACGACCGACAAGCCGACCGTGTTCAACCCGACCCACCATCCATACTGGAACCTCGCAGGCGAAAGCAGCGGGAGCGTCCTCGACCAGGAGCTCCAGATCTTCGCCGACGAATACTCGAAAACCGACAAGGGCCTTATCCCGACGGAGAACGCGCCTGTCAGGGGAACGGGCTTCGACTTCACCTCGCTGCGCCCGATCGGGGCGCTTGCGGATCTCATGAAGGCCGACGAGTCGCTTGCGCCGATGGACAACTGGTACGACCACAACTTCGTGCTGCGCAAGGATCCGCGCAAGCTGCGCCCCGCCGCCAAGATGCACGACCCGAAGTCCGGCAGGACGCTTGAGGTCTGGACGCGCGAGCCGGGCCTCCAGTTCTACGGTGCGCAGAACTTCACCACCGACATGCCCGCGAAGGCCGCGGGGAAGACGCTCTGCCCGTTCGGCGGCGTCGCGCTCGAGACGCAGCATTTCCCGGACTCCCCGAACAGGCCGGACTTCCCGTCCACCGTCCTTCGCCCCGGCGAGAAGTTCTACAGCGTCACGGAATACCGTTTCGCGGCGGAGTAGAGGCACATCGCGTCGCCGCCGTCCGGCTTCCAGAACGCAAGGAGCCCGTTGATGTCGCGAAGCGCGAAGCGCAGTATCTCGTCACGCCCCCTTTTCTCTCGACTGTTCGGGCAATGCTCCGACGTCTTGGAGGCAAAGGGTGTAGAGTAGAGCGGAGCGCCCCTTGTCGGATACGCCCGCTCGGCCCTTCGGGCTATCCCCTCGCTTCGCTCGGCCCTCACTGCGTTCGGCGGGTATGTCCTAATCACATCTCGGTTTGTTTGTGATTCATGCTCCTTCCATCATGATAGTTCAGCCAAGCTTGCCTTGGCGTACCAGACCCTTTTTACCTATAAGGCTTTCGTGGGGTGTGTCCCCGCTCTAATTTGCCGGACCGTATTGTACAATATCTCAGGACGTCACAGGGACTGTCGCACAATCTGCGCCACTTCTGAATAGTTGGCTACGACAACCTTCCCCTCACGTTCCAGCCCGGCGAGTGAATCGAGATGGCGGCGGAAACTCTCGCGGGTTTTAAAAGAACACCATCCGCCATGGTCTTCGGCTGAGACCCCATGATGGAGAATATCGGCACCGTTTGCACCGGACTGCAGCAGCGAACCGACATTATCGACGAGCTCGTCGCAGTTGTACGCGCCGAAATTGTGCCTCGGTACATCCGCAAGCTCAAGTCCGCATTCCCGACAGATGCGCGAAATCTCTTCATTCTGCCGCGTAAAAGGCGCAAAAAGGAATCGCGGCGCGACGCCGGTCTCGCGCACGATATCCTCGATCGATCCGAGGATTTCACGCCGAACAGCCTCCTCGCCGTCCTTATCCAGCATCTCCACAAGATCCCTGTGCGATTTCGTGTGCGTCGCGATTTCGTGTCCGCGCCGCACGAGTTCACGAACGTCGTCCCATTCCAGGAAATAGTCTGGGTCGCCCTTCCAGTCCTTTCTTCCCACCCAGTCC
>JBGUVV010000371.1:0-2756 GCA_045220525.1 Kiritimatiellia bacterium | reverse complement strand
TCCGCGCCTCTGCGCCTCTGCGCGAGATAAAAAACCGGCCCGGCAGACGCGCCAAGAGAATCCTGTCCCTTGATTTGGAATCTTTGGGACGGAAGTTCGTGCATTGACAAAGAGAGGGGCGTTTTGGTAAAATACGCACTCATTCGCCGTCGGGGGCTAACCGGCTGCGACAGGTAAACCGCGGACAAAACCCCGGGTAAAGGGCACAAATCCGCAAAAAGAGAAAGAGAAAAAACAACATGCAGAAGAGCTATCGTGCTCCGAATCCCGGCGCAAACCGTCCGTGGTTCATCATAGACGCGAAGGACAGGCCCCTCGGCCGTCTCGCGGTGGTCGTTGCGAACAAGCTTCGCGCCAAGGACCTGCCTACTTTCGATCCCTCGGTTGACGCCGGTGCGTTCGTCGTCGTGAAGAACGCGGCGCTTGTCAAGCTCACGGGCAACAAGGAAGAGCAGAAGACGTATCAGCGCTATTCCGGATGGCGCAATGGCCTCAAGACTTTTTCCGCGGCTACGATGCGCGAGAAGCATCCCGACCGCATGATCATGGAGGCCGTCTGGGGCATGTTGCCCAAGAACAACATCGCCCGCAAGATGATGACGCGGCTCAAAGTGTTTGCGTCCGAGGTTGACGGCGGAATGCTCGCCGCCCAGAAGCCAGTCGAGATAACGCTTTAAGGGAAGGGATCTAAGAAATGTCCACTAAGAAGACGATTTCCGCCGGAACCGGCCGCCGCAAGACGGCTGCGGCACGAGTCAACCTCGTTGAGGGCAAGGGCGAATGGACTGTCAACGGCGTTGCGCTTGAGGCGTACATCCCGTCCGAGGCCCTGCGCGACTATCTCAAGCAGCCTGTCGCGATATCTGGATACGACATGACGAAGGTCGATGTCGTCGCGTTTGCCAAGGGCGGCGGAATCGCCGGCCAGGCTGGCGCAATCCGCCACGGCCTCGCCCGTGCGCTTGTGGAAGCCGACGAGACGACCCGCGCCGCTCTCAAGAAGGCCGGTTGCATGTCCCGCGACAGCCGCATGAAAGAGCGTAAGAAACCCGGTCAGCCCGGCGCTCGCAAGCGCTTCCAGTTCTCGAAGCGCTGATTCGCGTCATGGCTTTTGGTTTTCTCAAGAAAATCGCCGCCGCTCTCACGGGCGGCGGCAAGAAAGTGCCTCAGCAGCCGGGCGGCGGGAAGAAATCCCGCCGCCGCGGCAACAAAGGCCGCGGAAAGCCGCAGCAAGGTGGAGGCCAGAGGCAGCCGACGGATGGTTCCGCGCACGGCGCAAAGAAGGGCGGTCAGCCGCAGCGCCAGCAGCAGAATGGCGCGAAGAAGCCTCAGCAGCAGCGTGACGGCAAGGGACGTGATCGCGACCGCGGGCGCGGAGGGCGCCGCGGCGATCGCAGGCATCGCGACGTGCCGGTGGTCAACACCGCGGCCGACGCAATGCGTCCGGGCGGGGAGATTTCCGCAGAAGAGCTGGCGGCGCGCAAGGCTGCCCACGCAAATTGGAAGATAGACTCGTTCGTAGTCGAGCCTGTTGAGGGGAAGAAGCGCTTTCACGACTTTGACCTTCCGAGCGAAGTCATGCACGGCATCGCCGAGCTCGGGTTCAAGTATTGCACTGAGATCCAGGCGCTTTCCCTTGAGCAGGCGCTTGCCGGCAAGAACATCGCAGGCAAGGCGCAGACAGGGTCAGGCAAGACGGCTGCATTTCTCGTCGCGATCCTCACGCGCTACCTCAGGTCGCCGGAGAACAGGGCGAAGGAGGGCGGGTGCCCTCGTGCGCTCGTCATCGCGCCTACCCGCGAGCTCGTGATCCAGATCTGCCAGGACGCCGATGCGATTGGCAAGTACACCGGGCTTCGCTCCATTGCCGTCTATGGCGGGATGGACTACGACCGCCAACGCCGCGAGCTTTCTTCGGCTCCGGTCGACCTTCTCGTCGCGACGCCAGGGCGTCTCCTTGACTTCGCGAAGTCCCATGCGCTTGACCTTTCGCACGTTGACACGCTTGTCATCGACGAGGCGGACAGGATGCTCGACATGGGCTTCATCCCCGACGTCAGGCGCATAATGAGCTACCTGCCGCCGAAGACGAAGCGCACGACGATGCTCTATTCCGCTACGCTGAACGACACGGTGATGCGTCTTGCGTCCAACTGGATGGAGGAGCCTTTCAAGGCAGAGGTCGAAGCCGAGACGAATGCGACAGACACTGTCAAGCAGGTCGTCTACGTCATAAGGGCGAAGGACAAGTTCACGGTCCTTTTCAATCACATCGCGCTCCATCCCGATTCGCGCGCGATTGTCTTCTGCAACCGCAAGTCCACGACGGAAGACGTCTACGAGTCGCTGAAGATACGCGGCGTCAACGTCGAGATGCTTTCCGGCGACGTCAACCAGAACAAGCGCCTAAAGGTGCTCAATGCGTTTCGCGACAACGAGGTCAAGGTCATCGTCGCGACGGACGTGGCCGGCCGCGGAATCGACGTGAAGGGCCTGGAATACGTGGTCAATTTCGACTTCCCCTACGAGGCCGAGGACTACGTCCACCGCATCGGGCGCACCGGGCGCGCGGGCTCGACAGGCGTTGCGATCTCGTTTGCCGACGAGTTCGAGAGCTGCCAGATCCCGGCGATCGAGGAATACATCAAGGAGCCGCTCAAGTGCACGGTGATAGGGCCGGACGATCCGCTTCTCAAACCGATCCCCGCCCGTCATACGAGGCTCGGCGAGGTTGACGAGGTGGCGAAGGCGACTGT
>JBGUVV010000370.1:0-5277 GCA_045220525.1 Kiritimatiellia bacterium | reverse complement strand
ACGGCGCCCGAGGTGCAGGCTGACGGCTCGCAGACCATCGTCGAGGCGGTGGACGCGGGGCTTTTGCGCGATGCCATCGATTCGTTGCCCGCCGACATGCGCGAAGCGGTCGTCCTGCGCTATTTCCTCGACCTGCCGATTGCGCGGATGGCGAAGATCCTGTCGCTGCCGATCGGCACGGTCAAGTCGCGCCTCTACTACGCGCGGGTCGCGCTCGCCCAACGGCTGGACGGACGGCTGGTCAAGCGCGTGGTGACGTCGGTTCTCGTGGCGTTGCTCGTCGGGTTCGGCGTGTTGGCGGCGGTGAGGCTTTGGCCGACGACCTACTACTGGAAGCCCGGCAAGACGCTTTCGCGCTACGACGACCGCGCCAACTGGTCCACGGAGGGGCTCGGCGGCGCGTCGGCGGCGGAACTGCCGGGCGCGGACGCCAACCTTTTCGGCAGCGGCGACTACGCCTTCGACATCTGCGGATGCGAGACGCTGTTGGGCTGGGAGACGCCTGACGACTGGAACAACCACTATCTGACCGTCGCGAACGGGACGCTGCGCTTTTCGGGCGCGGTTTCGACGCACACGGGCGAGCTGACGATCGAGCGCGGCGGCACGGTGACGCTGCTGGAGGGTTCGTCCTACACTCCCGCGCTCTTTTCGGAGGGGAAGTGGACGACGCGGGTGAAGGCGGGCGGCGCGTTCAACCTGCTCGGGACGTTCAAGGGCTACAGCTACCGCATTCTCGTCGAGGCGGGCGGCACGGCGACGATCAATCCGCGCTACTGGGGCGGCGACAGCGGTTCGGAGCAGTCGGACAACTCGGTGGAGAACAGTGGCGTCCTGAACCTGCCGGCGGGGCTGACCTGGCAGCGTGGCGGCAGCAGCGCCGAGACGTATTCGGTCCATCTGCGCCAGAAGGCGGGCGAGCTCAACTTGGGCGGGCCGATTGCGAAGGCCGCCGAAATCCGCAACCGGATGACGCTCGGCGTGGAACTGCTGGGCGGCACGGTCAACGCGTCGGGGCAGGTCTCGTTCGCCGCCGACACCGCGACGCTGGCGGACGGCGTCTCGTTCACGACGGCGAAGGGGACGGTGCTGGATCTTTCGACCTTCGCGGTGGCGGACGGCGCGAACTTGCGCTTCTCGGGCGAGGGCGAGGCGCGGCTGCCCGCCGGCTCCTACGGCGAGATCGTCGTCGAGGGCGGCGTCCTGAAGTTCGCGGGCGAGGCGGCGGTCGAAAAGCTGACGACGCTCAAGGGCGCGACGGTCGTGCCCTACGGCTGCGAGCAGGTGCCGGCGGGCGTCGTGCGGCTGGGCGGCGGCGAACGGCTGACGGTCGTCGAAGACATGGTGCTGACGAACGGCCTCGTCTTCGCGGCGGGCGCGGACGGCGCGCTGCCGTCGCTCGTCGTCGAGAAGGGCGCGACGCTGCTCGTGCCGGGCGACACGCGCTTCGGCGACGTGGCGCTCACGGTGCGCGGCACGCTTGCGGCTTTCGATGCGGGCGACCTCGTGCTGGGCTACGCGGCGGTTGGGCGGCGCGCGCTGTTCGCGCTGGACGTGGACGGCGGCACGATTTCCAACGCCTTCGGCAACATCGACTTCTTCTGCCCGAACTTCGGCGGCACGGTCGCCGCCGCCGGCGCGGTGACGCTCAGCGACGCGACGCTCTGGACGGACGCGCGCCATGCCTTCAACTTCGGCGTGAACAATCCCGAGACGGAGTCGGTGACGGTCGAACTCGCCCGCACGACGCTCGCCTACGCGGGCGGGACGTACTACGTGGCGGGCGGCGTGACGCTCCGGTTTACGGACGGCGCGCGGCTCTACCGCGCGGACAATGCGCTCGAAAAGGCGGATCTCATCGTTCGCGGGCGCGCGCGGCTGGTCTTCTGCGAAGGGACGCGGCTCGACTATGGCGCGAGCGCGAACGGCTTCGGGTCGGTCGGCAACGGCGGGATTTCGTTCATCCCGTCCGAGGACGGCTTCGCGTCGCTGACGCTCGACCGCGCGACGTTCTGGTATCACCATCCGAACAGCATCCGGGGCAAGAACCGCGCGACGCTCTGCGCGACCAACGCCGTCTACGAGCTGGGACCGATGACCTGGAACTACACGATGCCGTTCAGCGGCTTCAAGGCAGTGGAAGGTACGGTCACGGCGCCCAACGGCGGCCCCACGGCCGGAGGCGGCGCGGAAGAAAGAAAGGCATCTGGTAAATGACAAGGTGTTTGATTGGAATGGCGCTGGTGTCTGGCGCGGCGTTCCTTGCGGCTACGGGCGAGGCGCTCACCGTAGTCCGATGCGGGTGTCGGCTGGAGTTTGCGCTCGATGGCGACGGCCGGCCGACCTACGCGATCCGCTACGGGGACAGGGACGTGGTGCGGCCGTCGACGCTCGGCTTTGAAACGGACGCGGGCGACTTGACGCGCGGCTTTTGGATCGTCGGCTCCGCGACCGCCGCACGCCACGAGGTCTGGCGGCCGGTCTGGGGCGAGGAGGAGGAAATCGCTGACGACCACGACGAATTGCTCGTCGAGCTGGAGCAGGCGGAGACGGGGCGGCGGCTGAACGTGCGCTTCTGCGTGTTCGCCGACGGCGTGGGCTTTCGCTACGAGTTCCCGGAACAGGGGAACCGGCTCGCGTATTTCAAGATCAAGGAGGAGCGCACGCGCTTCAACCTGCCGGGCGACCCGACGGCGTGGTGGATTCCCGCCGACTACGACACGCAGGAATACCGCTTCTTCACGAGCCGCTGTTCCGAGATTCCGCGCCTCTACGCGACCGCCGACCGCAGCAACGTCTCGTTCTCGCGTCCCGCCGAACCGGGCGTGCAGACCGCGCTCATGCTGAAGCTGGAGAACGGCCTTTACGTCAACCTCCACGAAGCCGCGTGCGTCGATTACGCGACAATGCACCTGACGTGCGTGGCGGGCGGCTTTGAATCTCACCTGACGCCGGATGCGAGCGGGTGCAAGGGGCGGATGCAGGTGCCGCGCGCGACGCCGTGGCGCACGGTCATCGTCGGCCCGACGGGTGCGGACATCCTGCGAGCGCGCCTCACGCTCAACCTGAACGAGCCGTGCGCTTTTCCCGACACGTCGTGGATCTGCCCCGTCAAGTACGTCGGCGTCTGGTGGGAGATGATCACGGGGCGTTCGGCGTGGAGCTACACCGACGACTTCCCGACCGTGCGTCTCGGCACGACCGACTACGCGCACGCCCGGCCGCACGGACGCCACGGCGCGACGACGGCGCACGTGAAGGACTACATCGACTTCGCCGCCGCGAACGGCTTTGACGCCGTGCTGGTCGAAGGGTGGAACGTCGGCTGGGAGGACTGGTTCGGCCACATGAAGGAAGACGTGTTCGACTTCACGACGCCCACTCCCGACTTCGATCTCGCGTTCCTGCGCGACTACGCCGCCTCGAACGGCGTGGCGCTGATCATGCACCACGAGACGAGCGCCTCGACGCGCAACTACGAGCGGCGGCTCGACGACGCGTACCGGTTCATGCGCGACAACGGCTATCGCGCAGTGAAGTCGGGTTACGTCGGCAACATTCTGCCGGCGGGCGACCACCACTATTCGCAGCCCATGAACAACCACTACTTGCATTGCATCAAGAAGGCGGCCGAATACGGCATCATGGTCAACGCGCACGAGGCCGTGCGCCCGACGGGGCTCTGCCGCACGTATCCCAACATGATCGGCAACGAGTCGGCGCGCGGCACGGAGTACGAGGCGTTCGACGGCAACAACCCCGACCATCGCACGATCCTGCCGTTCACGCGGCTGATCGGCGGGCCGATGGACTACACGCCGGGGATTTTCGAGACCGATTTGCGCAAGACGGCGCGGAATCCCTCGCAGCATCCCCACGTCTCCTCCACGCTGTGCGCGCAGCTGGCGCTCTATGTCACGATGTATTCGCCCTTGCAGATGGCGGCGGACTTGAAGGAGAACTACGAAAGGTTTCCGGAGCCGTTCGCGTTCATCAAGGCGGTGCCGTGCGACTGGTCGCGCAGCGTCTATCTGGAGGCGGAGCCGGGCGACTATTTGACGATTGCGCGCAAGGCGAAGGGCGCGGACGCGTGGTTCGTCGGTTCGGTCGCCGACGAGAACGGGCACTTGAGCGACCTCGCGCTCGATTTCCTCGACGCGGGCGTTGCCTACGAGGCGACGATCTACCGCGACGCGGACGATGCGCACTTCGCGGCGAATCCGCAGGCGTTCGTCATCGAGCGGCGGCGCGTGACGGCGCGCGACCGTCTCGCGCTCCGCGCCGCGCCCGGTGGCGGCTGGGCCATCAGCTTGTATCCAATCCCTTCCGTTCCGGCCGACGGCCGGGGCGGAGTCCGTCAATGAAAGGAGTGTTGCAGATGAAACGCATGATTCTGTCGGTCGGCGCGGCGATGGCGGCGGCGATGGCCGGCGCGGCGGTGGAAACGGTGTCGCCGAATGGCGGCGAGACGGTGGAGCTGCTGCCGTCGTCGCAGCGCCGAGTGATGGCGCTGGCCACGCAGGACGAGCGGATCGCCGCGCTGGAGGCGATGGACAAGGCGGGCGAGAAGGGCGTCTGGCGGCGGACCCATTCGCTGCGGCTCCGGTGGCGCACGACGGCGGGCGAGGCCGGCCCGTGGAAGGTGGAGCTGTGGCGCGACGGCGGCGACGGGGCGCGCAAGACGCACTGGGTAGACGACGGGGTCGAGAAGCTGTCCGACGAAAACGGGGTCTCGACCTACGAATGGCGGGTGCCGCGCGCCAACCTCGAACTCGGCCGCGCCTATTGCTGGAAGGTGACGGGCGGCATCAAGTGCGACGTCTGGGAACACGGCAGTACGGTCGGCGGCGTCTGCCCCACGTGCGGCAAGAACCAGGCGGCGGGCGCGTCGGACACGGCGCGGTTCGTCAACGCGGCGAATCCGCCGCGCTGGATCGCCGTCGAGGGGCGCGTCGGGAACATGCGCGACCTGGGCGGCTGGCGCACGACGGACGGACGCCGCGTCCGCCAGGGGATGATCTATCGCGGCCAGGCGCTGAACGACAACAGCGTCAACGGCGAACGGCGCGGGCGCAACCGCCTGATGGTCGAGGACGTCGACTATCTCAAGGGGACGCTGGGCGTCAAGACCGAGCTCGACCTGCGCTCGCCGCGCGAGATCGCCGATCTGGCCGCCTCGCCGCTGGGCGACGGCGTGACCTACATCCCGCGTTCCTCGACGCACTGCGGCGGCATTTTCGCCGACTGGGGCAAGTCGGTCATGGCGGCGAACTTCCG
>JBGUVV010000369.1:0-5976 GCA_045220525.1 Kiritimatiellia bacterium | reverse complement strand
ATGTCGAGGCCGGGGGCGAGCCCCGCATTCTCATGGACTCCCCGAACGGGAACAACTCCGGCTTCGTGCAGCCCGCCGTTTCGCCGGACGGATCTCTTCTCGTCTGGGGACATCTGGAGAACTTCTTCGACAAGTGGCGCATCTTCGGTACGCGCATCGGCAGGTTCGACAGGCTCGAGTGGTGCCCGGTGTCGCCGCCCGGCCTCTCGGCGATCGCGCCGCGCTGGCATCCAGGCGGCGACATCATCTGTTTCTCCGGCTTCGCGAAGGGCGACCCGGGCTGGGGCGTGTGGGTCGAGAACGTAAAGACCGGCAAAGTCAGGCGCCTTGCGACGGGCGAGAACCCGTGCTTCTCGCCGGACGGCAGGTCCATCGCCTACGACCGCGGCGGAACGATCTACGTGCGGGCGTTCGGCCCCGGAGACGAGCCGGACGAGACGATGCCGGACGTGCGCGACGACGCGGAGCCGGAAAGGGTGCTTTGGTCGGCGGAGAACGTAACGAAGGAGACGAACTTCAACACCAACGGCACCCAGTTCGCGCTTGGGAACGACAGGACGATCTTCACGAGGGTCAAGGTCCGGCTTGACGGCTCGAAGGACCTCCGCCAGCTGCTGATCGGCGACTACGAGGAGCACGAGGTCGCCGTCCAGACGTTCGTGAGCTACGCCGCGTGGTTCTCGACGCGCGACGCAACGGGACGCTACCTCGACATCAGGCAGGATTGCTGCGCCCGGCCAGGCGAATACACGCTCACGGCAATCCGCACGGCGGGCAAGCTGTACTTCTCCGTGGACGGCGCCATGCCCAAGGTCTCTGCGACTCGCGGCAAGGTGATTTCGCTCGGCAAGATCAGGCGCTTTGTAGTCGGGCGCGGGCTAAAGGCGGGCGAAGCCGTCCTCAAGGCCGAGGTCGGAACTGGCTGGCCGGACGACGTGCCGAAGTTCAGGAAGAGAGAGGACCTGTTCAAGTAGAATGTAGAATGTAAAATGGAAAATGGAAAATGAAAAGTGTAAAGTGTAAAATGGAGAACGGAGGGCGGGAAATGAAGAGTTGTGCAATGAGACAAGTGTTGGCGTGCATTGCTTTGCTGCCGGTTGTCTGTCAGTGCCTTGCTTTGGAATCCACAACTCTACATTCTACATTCTCAACTCTCAATTCTTTTCAGGTCGTCGCGCTCGTCGATTCGCTGGATTTCGCGAAGGACTACGACATCGAGACGAAGACCGGCACCGTGCAGGTGCTCGAGCACGTGCTCTTGACGCACGCGAACGACATCTGGTGGCGCGACAAGGGCGGCGGCAGGATGCGCTATCCAAGCGAGTGCGAAATGTGGCAGGTCTCCGAGGCTCCGTTCGACAAGAAACGCCTGCCCAGCGAGGACATCTACGGGTGGCTCAGGCTCGAGTCTCCTCGCGGCAACGAGTTCCCGCTCGTGCGGGAGGAGTGCGCGAAGCGAGGGCTTGGCTTCGGGATACACACCACGCTTGAGGAAAACCACTGGTATTCGCCACTTTCCTCGAACTGGACGCTTGCGCATCCGGAATACTGGGGCTGCACCCGGGGAGGCGACCCGTGGATGGGCGCATGCTCGATCATGTACCCGGAGGTCGTCGAGCACAAGCTCAGGATGGTCGATGAACGCCTCGCCATCAAGCCGCAGAAGATCATGTTCGACATCTGGCGCAACGGCGCGTGGTCGTGCGCCCGCGAATATTCCGCCCCCGCTCTTGAGGAGTGGAAGCGCCTCTACGGCGACGAACCCGCGCCTGAGGCCGAGGATCCTCGCTGGCAGAAGATGGTCATGGCGCACTTCGACGACTACCTGAGGAAGTTCTCCGCAAAGTGCCGCGCGGCGGGTGTCGAGTTCATCGGCGGGTTCGTCGGCATCGACGAGAAGGAAGACTACTCTCTTCGCAGCCGCTACAGGGGACTCGCCTGGCGCCACCTCGCGAAAGAAGGCGTGTTCGACGCGATCTTCGTGATGAGCGTAAAGTACGATCCGAAGGATCCGTTTGGCTCCACAGAGCGCATCTACCGAAACGTCATGGCGAACCGCGGCAAGGCGGAGATATATTTCCCTCTCGCATCGTACAATTTCGAGAAGTGCAGCATCGGCGAGTACGCGAAGCTCGCGAAAATCTCCGAAGCGGAGGCCGCGACGCGCCTTTTGCGCCTCGCGAAGTCCGTCGGCGCGCGCGGCGTAGTCCTCGAATGCGTCGATTACGGAAACTACAGGCCGGATGTCTGCGCGGCGATAAAGTCGTTTCTTGAGGAGAAGTAGCCGTGCGGAAGGTTCTGCTTGCTGCCGTTCTCGGCATGGCCGCAATCGCTTTCGCTGATCCTGCGCCTGGCGTGAAGGTCGCGCTTGAGCTGAAGCCTGGGGCGGACAACCCGCGCAACAGCGAAGGGGCGTTCATGCCGCTAAAGGACGGGCGCATCATGTTCGCATACTCGCGCTACTACGGAACGTCAAAATCCGACCATGCGACAGCCGACATCGCGGCTCGATATTCGTCAGACAATGGCGCGACGTGGACGGACGAGGACGAGATCATCGTCAAGAACCATGGTGGCATGAACGTGATGAGCGTGAGCCTCCTTCGCCTCAAGAGCGGCGAGATTGCGCTCTTCTACCTTCTTAAGGAAAGCACCAAGGACTGCCGCCCCGTGATGCGTCGGTCGTTCGACGAAGGCAAGACTTGGTCTGAGCCGACGATGTGCATCACCGACGAGGTCGGGTATTATGTCCTCAACAACGACCGCGTCATACAGCTTAAGGACGGGCGTCTCCTCTTCGCAGTGGCCCTTCACTCGTTTCCCGGCGGCAAGTTCGACGGCATGGGCGTTGTGATGACTTATTCGAGCGACGACAACGGAAAGACTTGGCGGCGCGGGAAGTCCGTGCTGAGCATTGTTTCGCCGAGCGGGAGGAAGTACGCCGCGCAGGAGCCTGGAGTGGTCGAACTAAGTGACGGAGGCGTCCTGCTCTGGATCCGCACCAACGCCGGCTGTCAGTTCATGAGCCGTTCGGCAGATCGCGGCGAAACATGGTCCGCTCCCCAGCCGTCGTGGTTGCGCTCGCCGACGGCTCCGGCTTCCATCAAGCGCCTTCCGACGGGCGACCTGCTGGCCGTTTGGAATAATCACGAAGGCCGCTTTGACCTTAAACGAAAGGGCGGATGGAACGGCAAGCGCACGCCGCTTTCCGCCGCGCTGTCGAGCGACGACGGCCTTACGTGGCGCGGTGCAAAGGATATAGAGGATGATCCTGCCGGCCATTTCTGCTACATAGCCATCCAGCCGCTTGACGACGGCACAGTGTTGCTTGGCTACTGTGCCTACAGCGGCCTTGGGCATACCCGCCTCGTAAAGATTTCCGTCGACTGGTTCTGAGGCCGTTAAACGCCTCGTTTCAATTTTTGTCTAAATAATCGGTGAAACGTCTTGGCGTGAATTTTATGATATAATGCAATCAAATAAACATCAAAACGAGGAAACGGCATGAGAATTAAGTCGCTGCTCGCACTTGCTGCCGCCGCAATTGGCTTTACGGCGTTTTGCGAGTTGGCGACTACTGGGCTTGCCAAGCAGTCTAGAACTACATGCCTGAAGGATTTCACGCCAGAGCGTGCTGACGGGCGCACGACAAAGACGATGGCATGGGCGCGAAAGAAGCTTTACGATGCGGCAAAAGCGCCGGCACATCCGTTTCTCAAAGATCGCGAATCGTTTCTGTCTTGGCAGAGGGAGTATCTCAAGCGATACTCTGGTTATCTGCCATGGAAGCCGAAAGCTCCGGCAGTAGAGTTCGTTTCCAAAGAGAAGCGCGACGGATACACTCTGAACATTTACGAATGTCATCCTTATCCGCGCGCAGCGGTTCGCGCATGGGTGCTCGTGCCTGACGAGGCAAAGCCAGGTAAGACCCCCGTCGTGTTCTGTCTGCCAGGGTCCGGCGCGTCGCTTGAGGGGCTTGTTGGCGACAAAGACCCTTATTTCACGCGTTATCCTATCCGCAACCGCCAGGCGTGGTGGTACGTCAAGGCTGGCATGATTTCCGTTGCTCTTGAGAACATCGGAACGGCCAACGGCGCGGCAGACGACATGCCATGGTGGGCGTCGCGCGGACGACTCAGCGAGTTGATGCGGCAGCTTGGCTCCGACACGATTGAACTTGTGACGCGGCAGATTGCAATTCTCGTGGATTTCCTTAAGGAGCATCCGCTCGTCGATAAATCGAAGATTGCGGTGTCGGGCATGTCTCTTGGCGCGATGGAAGGGCTTTATCCGGCGTTGATTGTCCCGGATGTTTCTGCTTTGGTCTATAACGACTTCGCCTGCGATGGCATGGCGCGCCGACTTTCCACGACCGACCTTCCAAGCGGGAGCAATTCAGGGGGCGGTTCCAACGTCGAAGCGTTGATGGCCATGGCTCCGAAGCCAATGATCCTCAACGAGGGCGGTGCGTTCAAGGGCGTGATCGAGGATATCAAGCGAGCGTACGAACTTGCGGGGCATCCCGAGAATCTGGCGATCCACTACTACGACAAGTACGCCGATCCCGCCGCGCGCAAGTACGACAACGTTGACATACGTACGCTTTCAGGCCTTGACGGCGCGGGCTTCCTGGCCGTCTGCAACTGCCACGAGTACGACCACAGCTTCCACGCCGAGTCTGCCTTGCCGTGGCTTCGCGGCGTATTCTTCGGGACACCCAACATCCCGAAGGGGCTTGAGCTGGAGATTGCCCGTGCCCGCGCCGAGCGCGAGCGCAAACCGGAGGAGCTGTATCCGCCGGACGGTCTGACGGGGCGCAAGTGTTGCGGCAAGGTGCGCCCGTTTACGGAAAAGGACTACGTTCCTGAGCGCCCTGACGGACGCAGTGCAAAGGCCTATACGTGGGCGATGTTGGAACTTCGCGACAAGATGCGGGCAAAACACGAAGAGCTGAAGGCGAAGTTCAAGCGGCTTGACGTCAGGAAGCGCGACGGCTACACCGTCGAGACGTGGGAGTTCTATCCCGACGACATCCTGGCTGTCAAGACGATGTTCCTCATCCCCGACAAGGTGACTCCGTTCGTGACGCCGGTCACAGTCTGCATGGCGACCAACGAAGCGTCCGTAGAGGGGCTTTCGGGCGAGGACGACCCGTACCGCGTCAAATGCACGCCGCTTGCGCTGAACGCCGTGCGGCGCGGCGAAATCGCCGTCGCGCTGGCGCTTCCCGGCTGCGCGAACGGCGCGCCGGACGACCTGAAGTCGGCCCATTCGCGGAGTCGCTACATAGCATATCTTCAGGACACGGGCTGGACGGACGCGAAGCTCATCGAGCTTGAAAAGCGGATGTGCCAGGACTTCCTGAAGGGCAGGACGGATTTTTCGACAGAACTTAAACAGACAAACAAGGAGTGACCGAAATGAAAAAGATACTGATGCTCGCTGTTGCCGCCGCCGGAATCGGCTTCGTGGCGTTCGCAACGGACTACGAATGGACAGGCAATGCCAATGACGGTAAATGGACGACTGTCGGCAACTGGAAGTTGTACAACACCAGCACTGCCGCAAGTGACTATCCGCGAACGACTGCCGACTATGCGCGTTTCACATCGCCCACTACTGTTTCCGTCAATACGGGGGCCGAACTTGTCGTAGGTCTCATTGCCGTCCATGCCAATGTCGGCACCGTGACGCTGAATGGAACAACGGGGTCGTATTTGAACCTGAACAAGGGCGCGTCTGCAAACAGCAGTAGCTTCATGGTGCTTGCGGGCAGCAAGCTGGTCGTGAACCTCCCTGTCACGACGATGGCTCGCATAGACAAATGGCAGAGCGGAGACATTGAGTTCACTGCCGATGTCACGAGTACGGTGAATCAGAATCCGCTTGTCCTCGACAACGGAAAGTTGACGCTTTCAGGCACGGCGACGATGTCCCTCGAAAACGGCGACACCCAGATCGGCAACTACACGAACG
>JBGUVV010000368.1:0-13279 GCA_045220525.1 Kiritimatiellia bacterium | reverse complement strand
GAGATTAATTCATATGTGCGCTGGGCGGAGAAGGTTCTCGCCGACAGCAACATTCGCCTCCCCAAGTTGGCGTACTGGACGCCGGAGGAGCTGCAATCTCGGAGGCGGGACCTTTCCGTCGTCCGGCAGCTCGAGCTTGGCTGGGACATCACCGATTTCGGCAGCGGCGACTTCGCGCGGACCGGGGCCGTGCTATACACCGTCCGCAATGGGCTCGTCGACAAGCCAGAAGTCGGGGTCCCGTACTGCGAGAAATACATCGTGATGCGGGAAGGGCAGTTCCTGCCGAAGCACTACCATGTCTTCAAGTCCGAGGACATAATCAACCGCGCCGGCGGCGACATCAGCGTCTGGCTCTGGAACGTCGACCGCGCTTCCGGCTCGGCTGTCGACAGCGACGTCAACGTGATGATGGACGGCATCCCGCACGTATTCGCCCCAGGCGAGGAGATTGTCGTCAAGAAGGGCTGCTCCATTACGCTTGCGCCATATATTGCCCACGTGTTCGGCCCGAAGGCCGGGTCAGGCGACGTCGTGGCGGGAGAGGTCTCGAAGGTCAACGACGACCATACGGACAACTACTTCCTTGACCCCGTCGCGCGCTTTGCGGAGATCGAGGAGGACGAACGGCCCTACCGCGTCCTTTGCAACGAGTACGACAAGGCCCTTGGGGCCGCCGTTTAGACAAGAGGGGGAAACGCATCATGAAGCAGACATTCATGGCCCTTGCGCCAATCAGGATCTGCGACCTGGGCGGCTGGTCCGACACTTGGTTCGCAAAGCATGGCAGCGTCCTCAACATCGCCGTCAAGCCATACGCGCAGTGCCTTGTGGAGGTGCGCGAAGTCGGCGAGAAGGACGAGAGCTTCTTCATATCCGTCGACGACTATGGAGAGCGGTACCAGATAGACCCCCAGAACATCGAGTTCGGCAAGCATCCTCTTCTGGACGCCTGCGTGAAGTCGCTGGAGATACCGAGAGGCCTCGATGTGGAGATATCCCTCCATTCCGCCGTGCCGGCCGGTTCTTCGACGGGTACGTCGGCGGCCATCACCATTGCGCTCCTGGGGGCGCTCGACTGCCTTACGAAGACGTCGCGTCGCATGATGCCCCACGAACTGGCGCGCAAGGCCCATATGGTAGAGACTGACCTGTTGAAGCAGCAGAGCGGCATTCAGGACCAGATATGCTCCGCGTACGGCGGAGTGAGCTACATCGAGATGGACAAATACCCTCATTCGGTCGTGACGCGAGTCCCGATTTCCGAGGGAACGCGCGAGGCGCTGGACGACAGGCTTTCGCTGATATTCCTGGGCAAGGCGCATTACTCGACGAACGTCCATGAAACGGTCATAAGAGGTCTGGTCGAGGGCACTTCCGGCGACAAGCTGGAGCCGTTGCGCCGCGAAGCGCGGCTTGGGCGCGACGCGCTGATGGCGGGCGATCTCGCGGCCTTCGGGCAGTGCATGATCCGCAACACCGAGGCACAGGCGGACTTGCATCCGTCTCTGGTCAGCGCCACCGCAAGGCGCATATTCGACATAGCGAAGCGGCATGGGGCCGTCGGCTGGAAGGTGAACGGCGCTGGCGGCGACGGCGGCTCGGTGACCATCCTTTCCGGCGAAGACAGGCGCGCCAAGGCCGACATGATCGCGGAGCTGAACGCGCTCGGCGACGGAATCCGCGAGATCGGCATTCGCCTCGACAACGACGGCCTCAGGATCATTCGAGGGTAGATTGCCGTTATGAACCGGGATGAACTGCTGAAGAGGGTAGGGCGCGTCGAACAAGTCGCGTCCATTCGCAGATATGCCATCGAAGACGGCAAGGGCCGCGGCATGCGTGCGTTTGAAGTGTCGAACGGCACCGGGTTCGACTTCACGGTTTACCCTGACCGCGGCCTCGACATCGGCCCTGCGCGATGGAACGGCATGCCTCTGACCTGGATGACGCGGAATGGTCCGGTAAACCCGGCGTTCTACGATGGCCAGGGGGCCGAGTGGCTGCGGTCTTGGATGGGCGGGCTGCTGACCACGTGCGGGTGGGTCAACGTCGGCAACCCATGTTCCACCCCGAATGGCGAGCAGGGGCTGCACGGGCGCATGGACCATATCCCCGCCGAAGAGGTGAATACGCAGTGCGCATGGGTGAACGTCGGCATGCCGGACGAATCGTACGAGATGACGGTATCCGGGCGCATTGCCCACGGACGCGTTTTCGGGGAGAACCTGGTGACGTCCAGGACGATTCGCACCAGACTTGGCTGGCCAGGTGTGGAAGTCGTCGACAGGACGGAAAACCTCGGAACGGAATCGACGCCGCTGATGCAGCTGTACCACATGAACTTCGGATGGCCCCTGATAAGCGAGAACACGAAACTCGTCGCATTGGACCACAAGGTCGCCGCACGTGACGCTGCGGCGGAGCCCGGCATTGCCGAATGGGACGAGATGCAGCCGCCGGTGCGCCATTTTGCCGAGCAGGTGCTCTACCACGACTTGCCGGCCGGCGATGACGGATTCTGCACGATTCAGATATGCAACGACGCCTTTTTCGCGCCGTCCGGGCGTTCGGCGCTGAAGCTTTCGTTCAGGAAGAGGGAACTGCCGTTTCTCGTGCAGTGGCGGCAGGCGGGGATTGGCGACTACGTGATGGGATTGGAACCGGCAAACTGCTATCCGCTTGGGCAGAATGATTTTGCGAAGACGGGTTTTTTGCGCACAATAGAACCAGGACATGTGGTCGAGACCGCACTGCGGGTGGAGATCGTCTAGGCTTTTGTCGCATGCGGTTGAGAATCCTGTTCGACGCGACGATTCTTGCGGAGGGCCTGTACAAGACCTCCAACCGCAGCGGGATATTCTGGGCGGCGTTGGGGATATTCGGTGCGCTCGACAAGCGCGGCGACGTCGAGGTCGGGATATATTCATCGCCGTCGTTCGTTGATTCTGTGAACAAGTTCCTGCGCCGGGAGTTCCCGGGAAGGGAATACAGGGCTCTCAACCGAGAGCATTCGTGTTTCCTCGGACCGATCCGCGAGAAGATAGAGTCGCTGAGGGAAAGGCCCGCAAACAAGCATGGACTGCGCAAGAAGTGCCTCGTTTTCTGCGGCATGCTCGCCAAGATAGCCAGAATACTCTGGGACAAACATGTCGGATGCGCCAGGACGGCCGAGATAGCCGACCGGTTCGACGCGTTCTTCTCGCCGGTGTACCTGGCGCCGAGAGCGATACGGCGGCGTTCGAAGGTGCCGCGCTTTACCGTGCTCTACGACACCATCCCGATGATCTTCCCGCAGTTCTCGCCCTTCACCATGCTCGGGTTTTCCTGGAACTTCGACCTTATAAAGGGGCTGGACGGCGACGACCACACGTTTCCCATCTCATATTGCTCGAAAAAGGACTTTCTCGGGTTCAGCCCGAGGATGGATGCGAACAAGTCCACTGTGATTCCGCTTGCTGCAGACGGCAAGTTCTACCTGGAGCGGAACCCCGCACGGCTTTTGGCCGTCCGCGAGAAGTACCACATCCCCGTCGGCGTGCGCTACGTGCTCAGCCTGTGTACGATCGAGCCACGCAAGAATTTCGAACGGGCGCTGGAGGCGTTTTGCCGCGCCGTAGACGCAATAGGGGACGGCAAGATCGTCTTTGTCATCGCCGGCGGCAAATGGGGGCGCTACGAGGCAAGGTGGGGTGCCATTCTCTCCAGATTCTCCGGCCACGGGAAGAGGATCCTCACGATCGGGTATGTAGACGACGACGACCTTGCGGCCCTTTATTCAGGGGCGTGCCTGTTTCTCTATCCGAGTTTGTACGAAGGCTTTGGTCTTCCGCCGCTCGAGGCGATGCAGTGCGGAACCCCTGTCGTGACAAGTAGCACATCCAGCCTTCCGGAGGTTGTGGGCGATGCGGCGATTACGGTGGATCCGACATCCGTCGACGGGCTGGCCGCCGCTGTCGAGCAGGTGCTTTCGGACGAAGGGTTGAGAAGTTCGCTCTCCAAGAAGGGCCTTGCCAGGGCTGCGGCCTTCTCGTGGGATCGCACCGCCGACGTCATAGTGCGCAGAATGGCGGAAGTTGTCGCGGCGCGCGGCACATCATGAACGTCGCGCTGCTGCATTACTGCCCGGGCAACCGCGACGTGCTGGCAGGGTACGACAAGTGGAAAAAACTCGTTTTTTGACATGTGCAGAGGCAGAAGTGCAGGGGATTTGCTATAATACGCAATCACGGAGAATGTCACGAAAGGAGAGGTTCGGTTATGGCGCGTAAGGGAATAATTCTTGCCGGAGGGGCGGGCACTCGCCTGCACCCGCTGACGCGTGTCGTCTCGAAGCAGCTTTTGCCCGTGTACGACAAGCCCATGATATTCTATCCGCTGTCGACGCTTATGCTCGCAGGCATCCGCGAAGTGCTGATAATCTCCACGCCGACCGATTTGCCGAACTTCGAGCGGTTGCTCGGCGACGGCTCGGACCTTGGCATGAAGTTCAGCTACAAGGTCCAGGAGACTCCAAACGGACTGGCGCAGGCCTTCGTGCTCGGCGCCGAGTTCCTTGGCGACGACGACGCATGCCTCGTGCTGGGCGACAACATTTTCTACGGAGCCAATCTGCCGCATTTGCTTAAGGCTGCAGCCGAGAAGCGTGAGCCGACCGTCTTTGGCTACCGCGTGAACGACCCTGAGCGATATGGTGTTGTGGAGTTCGACAAGGCGGGCAGGGCGGTCTCGCTCGAGGAAAAGCCGGCAAGGCCGAAGTCCAACTATGCGGTCGTCGGCCTCTATTTCTACCCCAACGACGTCGTGAAGAAGGCCGCCGTGCTCAAGCCGTCGGCGCGCGGAGAGTACGAAATCACCGACCTTAACCGCGAGTACCTCGAAGAGGGCCGGCTGACCGTCGAGACCATGGGGCGTGGCTTCGCATGGCTTGACACCGGCACGCATCAGTCGCTTGCGGACGCTACCAACTTCGTGCGCGCTCTCATCGAGCGGCAGGGGCTGCAGATTTCCTGCATAGAGGAGATCGCATGGTCAAGAGGGTGGATCGATAACTCGCAGCTCAGGGCGCTTGCCGAGGGCTATGGGAAGTCGAGTTATGGTGCATATTTGAAGAACCTAGTGAAAGGGCTGTAGTCATGTCGTACAATAAACGTTGCATTGTCACCGGCGCTGCCGGTTTCATCGGTTCCGCCCTTGCGCGGCTCCTGCTTAAGGAGACGGAAGCCACTGTGCTTGTTGTTGACAAGCTCACGTACGCCGGAGTCCCGGAGTCGCTGAAGGAGGTCGGGTTGAATCCCGGCGACCTTACGTCTTCCAATCCTCGCCTGTCGTTCCTCAAGGCCGACATCTGCGACCAGGCGGCGATGGACCGAGCCTTTGAGGAGTTCAAGCCGGACACGATTTTCCATCTGGCTGCGGAGTCGCACGTGGACCGCTCCATCGACGGCCCCGGCGAATTCATCAGGACCAACGTCGTCGGCACCGCCACTTTGCTGCAGGCGGCGCTGAAATGGTGGAAGCAGCATCCGGACTTCGTGTTCCAGCACATCTCGACGGACGAGGTCTACGGCACGCTCGGCGACACCGGGTTCTTCACGGAGAATACGCCATACTCTCCGCATTCGCCGTATTCGGCGTCCAAGGCGAGCTCCGACCACCTCGTTCGCGCATGGCACGACACGTACGGGATGCCGGTAAAGATCACGAACTGCTCCAACAACTACGGGCCTTATCACTTCCCGGAGAAGCTGATTCCGCTGATCATACTCAACTGCCTGGACCTGAAGCCGCTGCCCGTGTACGGCAACGGGGCGAACATACGCGACTGGCTCTACGTTGAAGACCACGCCCGCGCGCTGCTGCTCGTGAACGAGAAGGGCGTTCCGGGGGAGACGTACAACGTAGGCGGCCACAACGAGCGTACGAACCTCGAGGTCGTCAAGACGATATGCTCTATCATGGACGAGCTCAGGCCGCGCGGCGACGGCAAGAAGTACGAAGACCTCATAACCTACGTGACCGACCGCCCGGGGCACGACCTGAGGTACGCGATCGACCCGGCGAAGCTCATGGGCGAGCTCGGCTGGAAGCCGCGCGAGAACTTTGATACCGGCATCCGACGCACCGTCCAGTGGTATCTCGACAACGAGTGGTGGTGGAAGCCGATCCACGAGGGCCGCTATTCCGGCCAGCGCCTCGGCAAGGGATGACTGTTGCGCTGCTGCATTACTGGCTTACGAACGTGCGAGGAGGGGAGAAGGTTCTTGCCGCGCTTGGCGAGATGTTCCCTACGGCGGACGTGTTTACCCATGCCTACGTTCCCGGCAACATGGAAGGAATGTTCGACGGCCGCAAGGTGACGGAGAGCTTCATCGCAAGGTTGCCCCTCGGCCGTAGCCATCCGCAAGCGTATCTTCCGCTTATGCCGGCCGCGTCGCGTTCGCTGAAGCTTGACGGCTACGACTTGATTGTCTCCAGCGAGTCTGGGCCGATTAAGGGCATTCGCAAGCCGAGTGGTGCGCGGCACATCTGCTATTGCCATACGCCGATGCGCTATCTCTGGGACATGCACGACGAATACTATCGTACGGCGGGGTTGGGCGGCAAGATCGCGATGTCGCTGTTCACCGGCTACCTGAGGAAGGAGGACCTGAAAAGCGCCGATGCGGTTGACGGGTTCGTGGCCAATTCCGCGTTCGTGGCAGAGCGGATAAAGAGGATATACGGGCGGGACTCCGCTGTTGTACACCATCCGGTCGACGTCGAGTTCTTCTCTGCCGCAGGGCGGCCGGCGGATCTGCCGTTTGACGGCGAGTATTACCTGTACGTAGGCGAGCTGCGCGACTACAAGCGGCCGGATCTTGCCGTTAATGCCGCGCTGAGGATGAACCGCAACCTCGTCGTCGTTGGCAACGGAAAGCTTCGCGAAACCCTTGGGCGGTCGGTCTGCGGCCGCGGCAACGTGCTGTTCGCAGGACGCATGGTAGGGGACTCGCTTCGTTCGCTCTATGCAGGCGCAAAGGCGTTGCTGTTCCCCGGAATCGAAGACTTTGGCATTGTCCCCGTCGAGGCTCAGGCGGCGGGAACGCCTGTCGTCGCCCTCGGCAAGGGCGGAGCGCTCGAGACGGTCGTGGACGGCGAGACAGGCCTCTTCTTCAGGGACCAGACGGTCGAGAGCCTCTGTCATGCCATGGAAGAGTTGGAGTGTAGAAACTGGTCCGCAGACGCTTGTCGCTCAAACGCGGCGCGCTTTTCGAAATGCCGATTTCTGGATGAGATGCAAAAGTCGATCGGCAGTTTTTGCTATAATATGCGTTAAGCTATGGCAGTAGAATACAAAAAAGAGTTCTTCGACCGCGAATACACGGCGAGAGAGGCCTACGGCCGGCTCTGGTCGTATACGCGCAAATACGGCTTCCGCTTCGCCGTCGGCATAGTCTGCGGCATGCTTACGGCGGGCACGCTTGTGCCGATATTCTCCGTGGTCCAGCCTGCGCTTGAGAAGGTCAGCAGGACGGAGCGCCTTAATTTCATGAACGAGCTGGCTGCGGAAGACGGCGTAGACGCGAAGGCAGGCGCCCCCGCGGAGGCCGAGGCGAAGGCCCGCGCCCAGGCCGTGCACAAGAATGTGTACGAGCGCCAGATGGAGGAGGCTTCGAAGATGCCGAGCTGGTATCCGAAGGCCAAGGCCCTCGCCGACAAGTTCGGCATCCCGCTTGAGGACGAGGAGGGGGCGATGGGGGGCATGCTCGTGCTGATGGCGGTAATAGGCATCCCTCTTGTTGCGTTCGCGCGCCTACTTCTCATCTACCTCAACCAGTATTGCCTCACCTGGACCGCCACGCACATAGTGGCCGACCTGCGCGTTGACCTCCTCCGCAAGATACAGGAACAGTCCATGCAGTTCCACGGCAGGATAGACATCGGCCAGCTGATGTCCAGGGCGACAGGCGATCCGCAGACGGTGCAGTTCACGGTCCAGACCGTGTTCGCCGAGCTTGCGCGCGCGCCGTTCGAGATCGTGGTCTCGGTCAGTTTCATAATCTGGTTTGCCATCGAGAACCACATGATCGCGACGCTGGGGGTGATCGCGATCGGGATGCCGGCCTTCATGCTGCCGGTGATAGGCCTCGGCAAGCTCATACGGAAATGGTCCAAGCGGACTCTTGAGAAGAGCTCTGTGGTAGGCTCCCGCATACACGAGGTCCTGACGTGCGTCAGGGTCGTCAAGGCATATAACACTGAAGACTTCGAGAACGACAAGTACGCTCAGGCCAATCACACCCTGCTCGGGACGACGTTGCGCGCGGTTCGCTGGGGGCTTTTTGTGGGGCCGACCGTCGAGACCGTAGGCATAATCCTCATCTGCGGCTTCCTCGTCTACTGCTTCGCGGCCCATGTGACGCTTTCCAACGTGCTGCCGATGCTGACCCCGCTCCTGCTCATATACAAGCCGATAAAGCAGATGTCCAGCCTCCAGGTGCAGTTCGAGACGACGCAGGCGTCGTTGCAGCGAATCTGGTCGCTGATGGACGTCGACATGCGCCTTCCAGAGCGCAAGGACGCCGCCGGCAAGGAGTCGTTCGACGACAAGATAGTCTTCGACGACGTCTCCTTCCGCTACGACACTGCCGACAGCGATGCGGTTTCTCACGCCTCCTTCGAGCTGCCTCGCGGGAAGATGGTTGCCGTCGTCGGCGGCACCGGGTCCGGCAAGACGACTCTTTCCGGTCTCCTTGCGAGGTTCTTCGACCCGCGGGAGGGCCGCGTCACGATGGACGGCGTTGACCTGCGCGACTTGAAGGTCGCCGACCTGAGGCGGCTTGTCGGGTCGGTTCAGCAGGAGACGACACTCTTCAACGACACAATCGAGGAGAACATCAAGTACGGCTCGCCCGACGCCACGCACGAGGAGGTGGTCGCGGCGGCGAAGATGGCGAACGCCCACGAGTTCATCATGTCGCAGCCGGGCGGCTACGACCGCGTATGCGGCGAGAAGGGCTTTGCGCTCTCGGGCGGCGAGCGCCAGCGCATCGCCATCGCGCGCGCGATCCTGCGCAATCCGCCGATACTCGTCCTCGACGAGGCGACGAGCGCCCTCGACACCGTCACGGAGCGCCTTGTGCAGGATGCGCTCGCCAACCTGATGCAGAACCGCACCGTGCTCGCCATAGCGCACCGCCTTTCGACGATCCGCGACGCCGATCTCATTCTTGTGATGGAGCACGGCGAGATTGTGGAACGCGGCACGCATGCCGAGCTCTACGCGGCGAACGGAGTCTACCGCAGGCTGTGCGACATGCAGCGCCAGTTCTGAGCCTTTGCAAGCACAATTCGAACAGGAGGAACGCATGAAGAAAGTCATAATCACGGTCGTCGGCAGGGACACTGTCGGCATAATCGCAAAGACGAGCGCGTATCTCGCCAAGAACGGGATCAACATACTCGACATCTCCCAGACTGTCGTGGGAGGCTATTTCAACATGATGATGATTGCCGACGCCTCGGCGTGCGCCAAGCCGTTCGAGAAGGTCGGCGGCGAGCTTGCGAAGCTCGGCGACGGGATGGGGCTCAAGATCCGCTGCCAGAAGAGCGAGATCTTCGAGAAGATGCACAGGGTCTGATAGCGGGCTACGGCAATGATAAACATATCAGAAGTCATTGAGACGAACAAGATGATTCTCGAGGAGAATCTCGACGTGAGGACCATCACGATGGGAATCTCCCTCCTCGACTGCGCCGACTCGTCGCTCGCGAAGACCTGCGACAACGTCTACGGCAAGCTGATGCGCTACGCGAAGGACCTCGTGAAGACCGGCGACGAGATCGGCCGCGACTTCGGGGTGCCGATCGTGAACAAGCGCGTCTCCATCACCCCGGCCGCCATCGTGGGCTCCTCGTGCTGTCGCAAGCCGGGCGACTTCGTCCGACTCGCGAAGACTCTCGACCGCGCGGCGAAGCGCCTCGGCGTCAATTTCATAGGCGGCTATTCGGCCGTCGTCTCCAAGGGGATGACGCCTGCCGACGAGCTTCTAATCCACTCTATCCCTGATGCGCTTTCGGAGACGGAGCACATATGCTCCTCAGTCAACGTCGGTTCTACCAAGACGGGTATCGACATGGACGCCGTAAGACTCATGGGCGAGATCGTGAAGAAGACCGCGGCAAAGACGAAGAACCGCGATTCGATTGGCTGCGCCAAGCTCGTCGTCCTCTGCAACGCCCCGGACGACAATCCGTTCATGGCAGGGGCGTTCCATGGCGTCACCGAGGGCGACGTCGTCGTAAACGTGGGCGTCTCGGGGCCGGGAGTCGTGAACTACGTGCTCGGCCGCTCCTGCCGCGGCGTTTCGTTCGAAGTCCTTTGCGAGACCATAAAGAAGACAGCCTTCAAGATAACCCGCGTCGGGCAGCTTGTCGCGCAGGAGGCGTCGAAGCGCCTTGGCGTGCCGTTCGGCATCATCGACCTCTCCCTCGCGCCGACTCCGGCGGTAGGCGACTCCGTCGCCGACATCCTCAAGGAAATCGGCCTTGAGCATCCAGGCGCACCCGGTACAACCGCCGCGCTTGCGCTTCTCAACGACCAGGTGAAGAAGGGCGGAGTCATGGCGAGCTCCTATGTCGGCGGGCTTTCCGGCGCCTTCATCCCCGTCTCCGAGGACCAGGGCATGATCGACGCTGTCAACGCAGGCGCCCTCACGATAGAGAAGCTTGAGGCGATGACGTGCGTCTGCTCGGTCGGTCTCGACATGATCGCTGTCCCCGGCGACACCCCTGCGAGCACGATCTCTGGGATCATTGCCGACGAGGCTGCGATAGGCATGGTCAACCAGAAGACGACAGCCGTGAGGATAATACCCGTCGCGGGCAAGCGCGAAGGCGACACCGTCGAGTTCGGCGGGCTCCTCGGGCGCGCGCCGGTGATGGGCGTCTCGCGCTTCTCGTGCGAAAAGTTCATTGCCCGCAAGGGTCGCATACCCGCGCCGATCCACAGCTTCAAGAACTGACAGTCCCATGGTGCGGAAACTTGCGGCTTTTGCGGTGGCGGCAATCGCCGCGGCGGGATGTCTTGGGGATTGCGGGATTCCGAGGTGGATTTCCGTGATGCCGCTCCACGACGGATGCGCGGAGGAGCTGGCCAGGGATGCGGCAGACCAGGGCAACACGACGTTCATAGACGGCATCGTGTGGTCGTGCGCCGTCAACCCAGAGGGCGATCCAGTCGCAGACAGGGCCGCGATCTACGCAAGGCGCTACGGCGAGACTGCGGCTGCGCTGCGCAAGCTCTCTCCCGTCAAGCAGGGGATACTCCTCCAGGCGACGATGGGCCACGGGGGATTCCCGGGATCCGTGACGCCATGGCAGCTTGCTGTCAAGGACGACGGCACGAGCGTATATCGCATGTGCCCGATGGACGAGCGCTTTCTCGCCTACATCGCAAAGACATGCCGCACGTTCGCCGCGCAGAAGATCGACTTCTTCATGGTGGACGACGACACGCGGCTCATCTGGAACAACATCCCGGGGTGCTTCTGCCCACTCCATCTCGCCGAGTTTGCGAGGCGTACGGGGCGGGCGTGGACGCGGCAGGATGTCGTGGCGATGCTTGGAAAGGGGCCGAGCGCGGAGGCCGATGCATGGGAAGAGGTGAAGGTTGATTCGCTAAGGAGGTTCTTCCGCACCATCCGGGAGAACTTCGGACGGGAGACGCCTGGCATGCTGTGCGTCGTCGGCAATGCGGCGCATCTTCGCCACGCGCGCGAGTTCGCCCAGATACTCGCCGCGCCTGGCCAGACGCCTGCGGTGCGCGGCTCAGGAGCGCCGTATCACGGCAGAGATCTCTTTCACGTGGCGAACATGCGCTCGTGGTACGCCTCGCAGCTGGAGGTTGTCGGAGACGGAGTCATCTACATGCAGGAGTCCGACACTTGTCCGCAAACGCTCTGGGCGACGAGCGCGTACAGGACCCTTGATCATCTTGTGATGCTGGCGCTTGATGGCTGCAAGGGCGCGAAGATATGGATTACCCGCACTGGCAACTACCATGAGAAGAAGTCCGCCAAGGCGTATCGCCGCGTCTTCCGCGAGAACAGGGGGCTTCTCGAGTGGGCGTCGAAAGTCGATTTCCGCCAGGGCGGAGTCGTTGTTCCGGCCTGCGGTCCCATAGAGCTCAACTTCGGAGACCGCTATCTTTCCCTGACTGGCATCCCGTATAGGTTTGGCAAGGCCCGCCATGGCGAGGTGACTGCGCTTACGGCGGATACGCTTAAGAGGCTCCAGCCAGATGCGATACGTGAAATTCTCGCCGGAAACGTCATTGCGGACGGCTCCGCCGCGCTTTGGCTTTCTGAGAACGGCTATTCTGGCGACATTGGAGTTGTGGCAAAGCCTTGGAACCGCAAGACGATCCAGCTGCATGAATTTTCCGACGGGTCTATGCAGCGCGGGCTTAGGACCGGCGGCCTTGCCGACTTGACCGACATAGCGGAAGGGGCGCGAGTCGTTACGCGGCTCCTAAACTGCCCTCGCATGGGAGACGAGCCTGCTTACGAAGCCCCGGGAAGCGTGATTTTCGAAAACAGTCGCGGCGGCCGTGTCCTTGCCTTTGCCCAGCCGCTTCCAGTTCAGGCGCCCGCTTATTTCAGCGCTACGTTCTTCTCGGAGAGCTACAAGGCAGAAATGGTTAGGTGGCTCTCCGTGCTTGGCGGTCGCATGCCTGGTGGCGTCTGTTATCTTGGCGTCGGGCCGGTCACGTGCGAGGCTGGCGAGACTGGCGATGGAGAGAGCGTATTCGTCCTAAACGCCCTCGACATCGACGGCGACGACTGCCCGGAGATAATGTTCGAGCGCGCCCCATTGGCGATAGAGCGGCTGCAGGGCGACGGGAGCTGGACGGATGTCGCGTTTGAGAAGGCGGATTCCGGTGGATACCGTCTGGCGAGCGCAATAAGGACGCAGCTTCCTGCCATTTTCAGGTACCGTTCCGAAGCGCGGCCATGACTGCGATCAGAGGAGGCACGATTGTTGACGGAACCGGGCATGAGGCGTTCGCAGGGGATGTCGTCGTAGAGGGCGACAGAATTTCCGACATCGTTCCCGGAGGGCTTCCTGACGCGGCGCTCGCGGGCTGCAATGTCCTTGACGCCAAGGGCGCGTTGGTGACGCCTGGCTTTATCGACGCGCACGCGCACTCGGACGCGTATCTTGTCCTCGAGCCAGACGCGCCGTCGAAAGTATCTCAGGGAATCACGACCGAGATAAACGGGCAGTGCGGCGGCTC
>JBGUVV010000367.1:0-6183 GCA_045220525.1 Kiritimatiellia bacterium | reverse complement strand
CCCCGCCGCTGTGGGGAGGGACCCCGCCGTCGCTTCATTTTTCGCGGGTTGTTTCGCGTTTTCTGCAACTTATCGCATTTCAAGCCTCTTTGCGATGGCGAGCGGCATCTCAGTTACGAAGTCACAAATTCGGAGAAATTATGGTATAATACGTGCAAAGCAATGAAAGATGCGTTAGAGGCGTTCGCATCACTGTCCATCCCCCGGTTCAAAGCCGATGGGGCGGTGGCGATATCGTCTTTGACCGGCGCGGCCGACGCATTCCTCGCGCTTTCCCTTTCAAGGCAAAATCGCACGGTGCTGGCCGTAACGCCCGGCATTCCCCACGCCGACAGGCTGACTGAAGACCTGCGAATCCTCGCGGACGCAGGAAAGGCAAGAATACTCGAGTTCCCGCCTCTCGTCGAAGGAGACAAAAGCGCGCTCGCGCTGCGCATACGGACAATGGCCGCAATGCGCGCATGGAGCGCAAGGCCATATCCATGCGTCATAGTCGCTCCCTTCCAGGCGCTCGCGGCAGAAGCCGGGGAGTCCTCGGCGGAGCCGCTCATGCTGAGCGCGGCGGGCGGCTTGGGCTTAAGCGAACTTGCCGACAAACTTGCGGGGATGGGGTACGAAAGACTCGCGCAAGTAGAAAAAGAAGGCGACTTCTCCGTACGCGGCGGAATAATCGACGTGTGGAGCCCAGGCGAGGAGTTCCCAATGCGAGCGGAGTTCTTCGGGGAAGAGCTTGAAAGCCTCCGCTCGTTCAACCCCTCCACGCAGATTTCGATAGAGCGCGCGGATTCCTACGAGATCCTCCCGATTGCAGGCGCTGGCGGCGAAAGCGACAAAGGCGGCGACGCGACCACGATATTCGACGCCCTTCCTGAAAACTCCTGCATAATCGCAATCGAGCATAACGAATATCCGCCAGATGGCCTTCCGAAGGCGCGTCCCGGGATGTTTACCGTCTTTACGGGCGACCCCGCCCCTAAAGGCGTAGCCACGCATGGCTTCCAGACGTCTCCCCTTCCCGGTTTCGCAGAGCTTGGCGCGGAGGAGGCGCACCATCCCGAGCTTTTCGACGAGGCCCGGAAGCGCCTTGAACGCCACGTGGAAGCGGCAAGGAAGCGCGGCGACACAGTCGCGGCAATCGACGGGCTCTCCGGCGGCTTCGAGGCTCTCGCGGACAAAGGCGCCGCAGACGGCGGCCACGCGCTTGTCGTCGTGACAAAGGCCGACAGGGTGTTCACGAAGCGCAAGGCACGTGCGAGACCTGCTGCGAAGGCGATGCAGGGTCAGCGGATCGACGACTTTGACGACCTTGAGCCCGGCGAATACGTAGTCCACGTCGACTACGGCGTGGGAAGATACATAGGCTCTTCGGAAATCTCCGTTGACGGCCGCCGCAGCGAGGTGTTCACTATTGAATACGCCGACGGCGGCAAGCTCCACGTTCCCGCCGCGCACGCCCATCTGCTCTCCCGCTACGTCGGGGTCAAGGGCGAGGCCGTCAAGATGCACAGGCTCGACGGCAAGCGCTGGGAGAAGGACAAGGAAGCCGCAACAAAAGCCGTGGCAGACCTCGCGGCGGCGCTTCTCGAGACGCAAGCCAAGCGCGACACCGTCCCGGGCTTCGCCTACGACGTCCATTGCGACGGGCGAGATGCGTTCGACGCCGCGTTCCCCTACGAAGAGACGCCAGACCAGAAGGCCGCCATCGAGGCGATAGACGAAGACCTTTCCTCTACCAAGCCCATGGACAGGCTCGTCTGCGGAGACGCAGGCTACGGCAAGACGGAAGTCGCAATGCGCGCCGCGTTCGTGGCGGCGATGAACGGCAAGCAAGTCGCCGTGCTCGCCCCGACGACAGTCCTCGCCGAACAGCATTTCGAGACGTTCACCTCGCGCTTCGACGGAACGCCCATCAGGATAGAGGCCGTCTCGCGCTTCCAGTCGCCCGAGACGCGCAGGGGAACGTTCAAGCGGCTTGAAACCGGCGTATGCGACATTGTGATAGGGACTCACGCGATCCTCTCGCCCGACATCCGCTTCCACGACCTCGGACTCGTCGTCATCGACGAAGAGCAACGCTTCGGCGTGAGGCACAAGGAGTTCCTCAAGGCGCTCCGCGCCACCGCCGACGTGCTGACGCTTTCCGCGACTCCCATACCGAGGACACTCTACCTCTCGATGACGGGCGCACGCGACCTTTCGCTCCTTCGCACCCCTCCGCGCGAGCGCGTCGCCGTCGAGTCGCGCGTCATGCGCGACTCCGACGAGGCCGTCAGGGCGGCGATCGCCGCGGAGCTTTCGCGCGGCGGCCAGGTCTTCTTCCTCCACAACAGGGTGGCGTCCATGTCGAAGACCGAGGCACGGCTGCGCTCTATCGCGCCGCAGGCACGCATAGTCGTCGCGCACGGCCAGATGGACGCCCGCACGCTTGCGAGGAAGATGCGCGACTTCGAAAGCGGAAAATACGACATCCTCCTTTCGACCACGATAGTGGAAAGCGGCCTCGACATACCGAGGGCCAACACGATAGTCATCGACCGCGCAGACACTTTCGGAATGGCGGAGCTCTACCAGCTGCGCGGGCGCGTCGGACGGTCGTCAAGGCAGGGCTACGCCTATTTCCTCTTGCCGCCATCCGGCGCAATCGACTCGGAGGCGAGGGAGCGGCTCGCGGCGATAAAGCGGCACGGGGGGCTTGGAGCGGGCTTCAACCTCGCCGTCCGCGACCTTGAGCTGAGAGGCGCGGGAAACCTCCTCGGCTCGCAGCAGTCAGGGCACATCGCCACCGTCGGCTTCAACCTCTACTGCCAGTTGCTCAAGAGGACCATCGCTCGGATGAAAGGCGAGCGCGTGAGGGAGATCGTAGACGTAAAGCTAAACCTCGACTTCGCAAATCCGAGGATCCCCTACTCCTACATCGAGGAAGACTCCCTCAGGCTTGCGATCATAAGGCGTTTTGCGGAGGCGCAGACCGCCCGCGAGGTGGGAGCCCTCGTCAGAGAGATGCAAGACCGGTTCGGCCCTCCTCCGCCGGAGGCAGAGGAATTTGCAAGCGCCGCGCTTCTGAGGATAGAATGCGCGGCGGCAGGAGTGTCGAACATAGACGTAAGAGACTCCAAAGCGGTCTTCCGCGCGGCAGACACCGGAGAAGTCGCCTTTGTCGAAACGCTAAAAAGCCGGAGCCCAGCGCGCATGCTCGAAGAGCTGCGGAGGCTGGTCCGGCGGCGGTAAAACGCCTTACTTGTTCTTGTGACGCTGCGCCTTCATGCGCTTGTCGTATTTGTGCTTCGACATTTTTTTGCGGCGCTTCTTCTTGATGGAACCCATTTTTACTCCTTGGTTTCGTTTGTCAGAAAACTATCTTGTTCAACGGAAGCTCGATTATTCCCGTCGCCCCCGCGGCGGTGAGGTGCGGGATTATGTCGCGCACCTTCTTCTCCTCAACCACGGACTCTACCGCGAACCAGTCGCCTCCGTGCAGGAGATTGACCGTCGGCGCATGCAGGGCCGGCATCACCTTCACGACCTGAGAAAGCTTCTTCGCCGGCGCGTTGCACTTGAGAAGCACCATGTGGCGCGCCTCAAGGGCACCCGTGAGGAGCATCTTGAGCTGCTCGAGCTTGGCGCGCTTCGCCTTGACCTTCCAGGCGGCCTTGTTGGCGATGAAGCGAGTCGTTGAGGTGAGGATCGTGTCAACGATGCGGAGGTTGTTGGCCCTGAGGGAGCTCCCCGTCTCTGTGAGATCGACAATCGCGTCAACGAGCTCCGGGGCCTTCACTTCGGTCGCTCCCCAGCTGAACTCGACATCCGCCTTAACGCCGTTCTTCTTGAGATAGCGCTTTACGAGGCCGACGGCCTCGGTGGAGATGCGCTTCCCCTGAAGGTCCTTCACCGACTTGATCTTGGAGTCGTTCGGGACCGCAAGAACCCAGCGGACGGGATTGGACGTCGCCTTAGAGTAGTTAAGCTCGCATATCTCGTGGACATCGGAGCCGTTCTCGTAGACCCAGTCGTAGCCGCAGATTCCCGCGTCCAGGAGCCCGAGCTCCACGTAGCGGCTCATTTCCTGCGGACGCAGGAGGCGGCAGTTTATCTCGTCGTCGTCAATCGTGGGCACATAGCTGCGGCTGGAGCACGAGACGTTGAACCCCGCGCGCTTGAAAAGCGCGAAGGTTGACTCCTGCAGACTGCCCTTTGGCAAACCTAATACTATCGACATGTTTTGTTCTTCCGTTCTGTTGGGCGGGAATTATACCATATTCCGGCGTTTTGCGAAAGAGGCGAATCAAAGTTCCCTTATGAAGACGTTGCGCCATTCGGTAGGATCGCCGTGGCACTGGAGCTCTATCTGCTCGGACGGGAATATCTTCTTCGAGCGGTCCCAGTAGTTCTCAAGCGTCACGTTGTCGACCACGAGCTCGCCGTTCAGCCACACGGAAACCTTCTCGCCGCGCATGATCACGTGGAAACGGTTCCAGTCGCCTACCTGGCGGTCTGCGATCTTAAGGGCCTTCGACACGTTGCCCGTCTTGGCGTATTGATTGTTGTAGAGGCCGCCCGATCCGATGTGCCACTGGTTGTGGGCGTCCCATATCTGCACCTGCGGGGCGCCGCGGAGATAGAGGCCGGAGTCGCCGGTAATCGACATTATGCGCCAGTCGGCCCACAGCTCGAAGTCAGCGTAGTCGCGCCTGGTCGCAAGGGAATAGCCGCCCTTGAAGCCGTCGAAGTAGAGGTTGCCGTTCCTGACCGACCAGTGGGCGTCGCGCTGGGCGTCGGCCTTCTCCTGCATCTGAGCGCGCTTCTCCGGCGTCGCGGCCTGACGCACGATCGGGTTGTCGAACTTCTCCTCGGTCGTAACGCCCTTCCACATCTTCTTGATCTGGCCAGGGCATCCGTCGAAGTATGTCTCGAAGCCGCAGGGCGCCTTCATGCGCTGGCACGGGCAGACCTCCCCCATCTTCGCGTCGTCTGGAAGCTCCTTGATTCGGATGTTCTTCCACTTCACGTTGTGCCCGTGGCCGAGCCACGCTATCGGGCCGCGAGTGCGGTGGAGCCCCGGATGCTTCTTGCCGTCAGGCGTGTCGCCGTCGCCCTTGAACTTGGAGACGTCCGCCTTCGTGATCAGGTAGCCGTTGAGATAGACCTCGATCTCGCTGCCTATGACCTTGACCTCCTCGAAGTTCCACATTCCGGGCTTGCGCACGTAGCTCCCGCCGCCCGTGAAGTTCTGCTCCTTCCAGGCAAGCTGCTTTCCGACGTTGTCGCGCAGGCTCGGGACGATTCCATATACGGAGCCCGTATACTGGTAGGGCTTGAGCTTGTCCTTCTTCGCCTCCTTGTCGTAGTAGCTGCTGCCGCCGTCGTCGAGAAGCTGCAGCTCGCACATGCCGTCGTACGCGCTGTCGCTGCCGTTGCCGTCCTTCACGTCGTAGCGTATGCCAAGGCCGTTGTTGCCGTTCTCCGGCATCATGAACTCGAAGCGCAGTATGAAGTTGCCGTATTCCTTCGCCGTCCAGAGGTCGCCGCGACGGCCTGCAGGGAGCTTGCGGTCGGGGAAGCACTGGAGGACGCCCGGCTCCTTCTCCCTGTCAACGCCGTACATCTCAGTCGCCCCCTTCCAGCCCTCGAGGTCGTAGCCGTTGAAAAGCGACACGAAGCCCTCGTTAATAGAATCAGGGTATCTCCCCGGGCAGCAACTCCTGTCGCCCTGCTGCGGGCAGCAACCCGCGATTGCGGCCACCGCCGCCAGATGCACAAACGTATTAATGTTCATTTTGCTCCTTGCCTTGTTTTTGTTCGTTTTACGACAATAGTCCTGTTGGCCCGCGAGCTCGCGATGCGGCTGCGGTCCCTGATAAGCTCTATGTAGTCCGGCGAGAACCAGGAGTATCCCCTCTTCGACACCGTCCTGCACAAAGTGACCTCAAGCCGCCCGTCCACTATCCGCGACGACGCATCCGAGACGAGCCACGTCCTGCCCGCGTCGCATGGATCAGAGAACGCAAACGGCTCGGGGAGATGCTCGAGCTCCGTGTAGCCCTCTGGGAAGCGCACGACGAGAGTCTCCTCTTCCGGATCCTCGGCGCCAACGGCGAACGGCGTCGAGCGGACACGGCCCGTGAACGTAGGGATCGAAGATGCCATCGCAGGGACGCGCAACGTGATGGCATCCCCCTCGACCGT
>JBGUVV010000366.1:0-4209 GCA_045220525.1 Kiritimatiellia bacterium | reverse complement strand
TCGCTTTCTGCAGGCAACGGCGGTTCGTCGTATTATAGCAATAACCAAAACTGCTTTCCTTTTGCGCGAAGCACCAACGTGGTGGATCTTACGACATACTTCCGCGCGACTAAAGATACATCACAGCCTGTCTGCACCTACACGCGAGTGGAGCGAGGCTTTCATATTTTGAACGCCATTGGATCCGCATATTATGTCAACCATGAGACCGTAGGCGCCAGGTACTGCGCTGACGCATTTGCGGCGTCTATTGGCTGGGGCAAAACGGTCGCCGACACTTACTCGTTTGGTGGCCAGCGTATCGGCGAATATGCGGTCTTTTCCGATTGGCTTTCGCAGTCGGAGCGCGATGCGCTTTCGATTTACTTGAAGACGAAGTGGTTTCCGCGCAAGTTCGCGAGCATCGAGGTCAAGGCGGGGGCGACGTTCGACGCATCGGCTGGAGGCGTGGAAGGCGACATCAGCGGCGAAGGCGGCTCTGCGCTTTTGACCGGTGCGTCGTCCATCGTGGTGAATCCAGTCCATCCGTGGAAGACGATTCTTCATTTGGATGCGTCTCAGGCGGACACCCTTGACACTGTCCAAGTCGGCGGCACGAATTTCGTCGGCAGATGGTCCGACTGCTCCGGCAATGGCGCGTATGCGACGACGAATGTGGCGGAAGCGTCCAGAGCGCCGTTCATCAATCCATACGAGAAACTTAACGGGCGTCCGTTCGTTGACTTCGGCTCGCTTCGCACGCCGTACAACACGAATGAAGTGGGCGCGGCGCTGGGCTACGGCGCGGCGCTCAAGTTCGACAGCGTGAGGACGTATGCCGAAGGCATCACTGTCGCGGCGGATACGCCGGATGTCGTGAACGGTGACTGGCTCTCCTGCCCCGAATATGCAAAGATGTACGGGATGTCGTTTTTCTCGAACCATGACTATATATATGGGCGCGGAACGCGTGGCGCTATCAGTGAAAAAGGTCCGCCGAAGATACATGATTTCGACAACCAGTCGAGCTTCTATTATGGAACGAACTATCTCGATGGCGTACGACTTGGAAACACTTGGGCAACGTCCACTTGTGAGACTCGATATCCGTCAGGCTTCCACGTATATGACCAGGCGCCCACTAGCGTGGACAAAGGAGAATGCACTCATCTTGCGGCGGCGCGTTGCTACGCGAATAGCGGCGGCAGGCAGACTTATGTCTATGGCGGTCAGCGCGTGGCGGAATACGCGCTCTACAACCCGAAGCTGACCGACGGCGAGCGGACGCGCGCGTACCGGGCACTGCGGTACAAGTGGTTTGCGGAGGAACCGCTCTCGCGGACGATCGCCGCGCTCTCGGTTCCCGAGGGCGGGTCGTACGAGGTGTTGTGCGAGAACCTCTCCGTCAGCGGGGCGTTGACTCTTGGCGGCAAGATTGGCGCGGTTGGCGTATCGGCGTCGAATGTCGTCGTCTCGTCGTCTTCCGCGACGATTGCCGCGCCGCTTGCCCTCGCCTCTGGCGCGGTGCTGGAGTTCTCGCGCCTTCCCGACGGCTCGTTCACCTCGCTTGCGGCGGAATCGGTCGCAACGGAAGGGGATGTCACGGTTGTCCTCACGGCGAGTGACTGGAGGAGGATCGGCAAGGATCCACAAAGGCTTGTGCTCGGCGCAGTCTCTGGTTCCGGCAAATGGAGCGTCTCTTGTGTCGGGGCGAATTCTCCGGCTGCGCGGCTGGTGGTGGATTCCGAGGGCGTGTCTGTGACGCTTTTCAAGGGAGTAGTCATCACTTTCAGATAATTGCAGAAAAATGAAAGAGTCGAGCAGAAGGGATTTCATCAGGATGTCGTCGTTTGCGGCGGCGGCTCTGGCTGGCGGATGCGCTACTGCGCCGTCCGTGCGCAAGCTGGCGTGGAAGCCGGACGAGGACGCCTTCATAAAGTCGGTCCTCCTCCATCTTGGGTCCGCAATGTGGACCGACGTCAAGACGCCTCTGCAAGGCGACAAGAAGCCGGCCGAGCGGAACTGGGACTCCTACAAGGCACGCAAGGACTACATGCAGACGACCGACGCCATGTGGCGCGAGTTCACCGACGCCGCACGAGACCACGGGTTCAACATGGTCGTCATCGACATCGGCGAGGCCCTTGCGTATCCGAGCCATCCAGAACTCGCCGTCAGGGGTACCTGGAGCGTAGACAAGATGCGGCGCGAGCTCGACCGTCTTCGCGAAATTGGCCTTGAGCCGATTCCCAAGCTGAATTTTTCCACCACCCACAATGCCTGGATGCGGGAATGGCGGCACAAGGTTTCGTCGCCTGAGTATCTCGACACGGTGGACGACCTGATCCGCGACGTGGCGGAGGTGTTCGACCACCCCCGTCTCTTCCATATCGGCTATGACGAGGAGTCGATCGGCCACCAGGGCGACTGGGGGCGCTACGAGTACATCGTCGTGCGGCGCGGCAAGCTTTGGTGGCGCGACTTCCTCAGGTGCGTCGCCGCCGTGCGAGACTCTGGCAGCCGCGCGTGGTGCTTCTCGGACAGGATATGGAAGGACCATGACGCATTTGTGGAGAACATGCCGCGCGACGTGGTTATGTGTCCGTGGTCGATACCGGGCGAGAAGGAGCCGGAGTCGGTGCACAACACCTGCATTGGCGAGATGGCGCATCTCGGCTTCGACATGATCCCGATGATCTCGACATATTCCACCCAGAAAACCGGCATATCGGAAGAGCAGCCCGATTTCGCGTCGGCCTACTGCGAGAAGACGATACCCAAGAAGCAGCTCAAGGGCTACATCTTCGGGCCGTGGACGTTGACAGCCCCGGGCGTGCCTCGCGAGAAGTACATGGCCTCGCTGCCGGTCATGGAAAAGATGTTCAAGCGTTTCGGGCATTAAAACAGGCCAGGCTGCATGAAAGACACTCTTGCGATAACAGACATCGCCCGTCCAGGTTGCGCTTGCTTCCATTAGGCGGCTTGCGACTTCAAGTATCGATGCCCGGCGTGTTTGAGGGGCGGAGGAAATATCTTCAAAGGAGGCGATGAAATGAAAAACGAAGTTGAAACGGCAAGCGGCCTTACGCGCAGCTTTTTCCTGAAGGGACTCGGCGCATTCGTCGCAACGCCCATTTTCGGGTGCAAGACGCCCGGCTCGTCGCCGGTTGCGCGGTTTGGCATTGTGACCGACTGCCATTATGCCGACATCCCGATGGCGAAGCGTGCTTGGCCGGTTGGCGACGCCTACTACCGTGAGAGCGCGGCCAAGCTCGCCGAATGCACGGCAGTGATGAACCGCGAGCGGCCCGACTTCCTTATCGAGCTTGGCGACTTCAAGGATCTTGGCCCGGACAGGGCGGCCACCGTCTCCTACCTCGACAAGATCGAAGGCGTGTTCAGCGGGTTTGACGGCGACCGGTATCATGTGCTGGGGAATCACGACTTCGACGCCCTCGACAAAGCGGAATTTCTTTCCCATGTCTCCAATGCCGGGCAGCCGAAGGCCCTGCCGCATTACTCGTTCGTGCGCGGCGGCGTGAAATTCGTCGTCCTTGACGCGTGTTTCAATTCGGCGATGGAGGACTATCGCCCCGGAAACTGGTCGTGGAATAACGCGAACATCCCCCCGGCGCAGCTCGAATGGCTTGAACGCGAGCTTGCTTCCGCGAAAGGGCAGGCCGTGGTCTTCTGCCACCAATGCCTGGATCCTGCGGCCGACAAGAACCATCGCGTGAGAAACGCCGCTCAAGTCCGCGCCGTCATCGAGAGGAGCGGCAAGGTCCGCGCCGTGTTTACAGGGCACCAGCATTCTGGAAGGGTGGGCGAGTCGAACGGCATTACGTACTATTCCCTGCGGGCGACGGTGCTTGATTCAGGCATGGAGGAGAACGGCTATGCATTGGTGGAGGTGTATGCCTCCGGCGCCATCACGGTTACGGGCTATCGCAAAGCCGTATCCTGCGACATGCGCGCCTAAGTCGTCTTAACTTCTTCGTGTGGAATCTCGGTTTTTTTGATATACTATACGTAAATGGGAATACGAGTGCTTGGAACAGGGAGCTATCTGCCAGCGCGGATAGTTACCAACGATGACATAGCGGCGGACCTCGACACGTCCGACGAGTGGATTTTTTCGCACACGGGGATACATTCGCGCCATGTAGCCGACGAGGGCGAGACAACTTCGACGATGGCTGCGAAGGCCGCGAAGGCGGCGATGGAAATGGC
>JBGUVV010000365.1:0-3951 GCA_045220525.1 Kiritimatiellia bacterium | reverse complement strand
CTGTCGAGTCCCAAAAGCGCACGAGAGTCACCAAACGCCGGAACGCCCGCCCCGAATATCTTGTCGAGTTCCGACTGCCTCTCTTTCGCATCCACGACAGGAATCTTCGCTCCGTATGCCGCCTCCATGCAATCAAGAACCTCCTTCGCCTGACGCCGAAGCTCTATCTCCTCCACATCGCTCGGATACGCACGGCGTGCACAGTAGTTGACAATCGGAATCTGGAAAATGGCAATCGCGCCGCGATTCGGCTTGCACTCGTCCAGCCCCGCCACGGGACTTTCCATTGAAGTCCACTCCGACGCATCCTTGCAGCCAGCATTGACGTAGCCTTTCGCAGAATCCGCAGAATCAAAATCAATCTTAAAAAGTCTGCCAAGCGCCACCCTGAGTCTCTTCGCCTCCTCGTGTGCCTTTTTCTGCTCCGACTCCGAGACAAGACCCGGAATCGACGTCTCTCCGATTAGCATCCCCGCATCTTTTATCTTCGGTCTCCATGACGTGTAGACACTGACGCATACGTAACATTTTCTCTTGCTGCTCACCATTCCAGTGACACTATATCCGACGCCAACGCCTTCGCGCTCGCCATTTCCGTTTAGGCTGGCGAAGCTTATCGCGACAGTCTGTCTCTTATGCGAATCTCCCTTCGTAATCTCCTCAATACGCTTGTCGATCTCGGCGTCTGACAAATCCCCTTCGCCAAAACTGGTCAGATTCATCTTAACGCCAAAACGCTTCGTGATATCGGCAGCCACCTCCTGCATAATCTTCCGGGCCTCCGCGACCGTCAACTTTCCACCAACACCATGTTTCTTCTCCCCAATTTCGAAGCTGTAGGAGTCCAGCGCTCGCTCCTCGCCCTTGAACTGCAAGCTTGCACGCGTCGCGCCGTGATAGGGCTTGGCGAAGCGGACTGATGCATACACACTCCAGTTCGTTGTCGTCACCTTCGTGTCCGGGTCATACCACGCGCTTGCTCTGGAATGCACGGCCTTGCCGAGCCGCACCGCATAATTCGTCGATCCGAGCGTCAGGTCGAACGGAGAGTCCACGACAAATCCAGTCAATTCCGCGCCATGCACGGACGATGCGACACCGACCACAAGGAGCATCACAACGGCAACCATCCGACGAGAAATCATCTTCATTTTCCTTTCTTAGGCCCAGCGACGATCTGCGACTGCATAATCTCCATGACGACTGCGCCTCGCTGAGCGACCTCATACTTGCCGTCCCTCTTCACATACGACGGCACGGCATACTTGATGCTGACGCTGATGTCGCCGATTCTGCCCTTGAAATATTCGCCAGACTTCGACGCAATCATCGCCTTGAAGTCGCCGAACGCGGGCGGCGTGGCATCGGTGCTCTCGCCATCCTTTGACTCCTTCGCGGTTTTTTCACTCGCCGGTATCTTTGCCCCAAGCTCGCGTTCGAGCTCATCGAGTACACGCTGTGACTCAGCCTTAAGCTCCTCTTCGCCGACATCGCTATCGAAGGCGTGACGGATTCCGAAGTTTACCATCGGGATGAAGAGGATACGCACACCACGGCCAGCCTTCTGCTCGGTACATCCGGCGAACGGACGCGCGAGAGGGAACCACTCGGGCTGCGCGGGGGAGTTCGTCAGCGTCATCAGCGCCGCAGATGTGTCGTTCGTGATGGACGGCGCATCCAGATCCACGCCAAAAATACGCTTAATCGTCGCGCGTAGCGCACCCGCCTCCTTGTGCGCCTTCTCCTGCTCGGGCGTGCGCAGCAAGAATGCAGACGAAGGCGACTTGTTCGTGTAAACTGGAATATACCCGTCGTCGCGCGAAACATTCATTGATTCAGGCAACCTGTACGGACGTCCGACGGACAGGTTCACAGAATACGTCTTGTCATGGTGGATCATCGCCGTAAGGTTATACTCCACGTCGCCGTATTTGTTAGTTATGCTTGCTTTCGCATACCTAAAACTCGCGGCGAATGCACTTGGAGCAGGGCAGTCTTTGGGAAGCGCCGCGATACTCTCAAGCGCATCCGCCTCCGTCGCGTCGTCATCGACATCTATCTCCACACCAAGCCGCATGGCCATATCCGCGGCAATTTCACCAAACTTCTTGCAGCAGTCGTTGAACGTCAGCTTTCCGCCAAACCCCCTCTTGCAGGCTCCAATCGAAAGATGCACATTAGAAAGCTTTTTCCCCTCGTCGTTGAAAGAGAGCCAGGCTTCTTTTACACCGAAATACGGCTGGGCAAACCGCACTTTTGCAGAATGGTACCAGTTAGTCATCGTTGTCATCGTTACGCCTTTAGAGTATTTGCATACGTCCGCGTGGGACTTTACGCCATCTCCCAGCGCCTTCGCATATTCGGCGGACCCGATCTCAAGATCGAACGGCGAAGCTACAACTATCTTGCCGCCTTTAACACTGAACTCGCCGGCGGCAGCGAGAGTGACAAGCATCGCCCCCGCCAGTGCCGCCAGCTTAATCTTGCACTCTCTCATGCACACTCCTCCCATTGGATAGGAACTATCGCCAAATCTCTTTGTGTGGACATTATATCATATATTTTCCACCGCAACTATCCCCCCGTCATTGACGGCTAAGCCTTTCAGCGAAGCTTCTCGTGGTTACGCACTGTTCTCGCGAGTGCTGCCGTCGCCACACGTCCACAAGAACATAACAGATCATTGCCGCACTCACCGCATGCATTGCGATTGTAGCCGCAATCTTCATCTTTTTCTTATTCACGCTCATCTCTATTTTTCCGTTCATCCCAGCACATAATGCGTGAAGCGCCACTATATTTTCTCCGAAGGAATCAATATCAAACCCAAAATTCTAGAATCAAAAAATTGTTATGCCGTCATACGATTTCCAAATAGGTTCCCTCGTGTGCCAAGAGCGAGACCTTGTTGTCAAGCCCGCCGCCGTATCCTGTAAGCCCACCGTCCGAGCCGATTACGCGGTGGCAGGGGATTATGATGCAGATCGGATTCCACCCAACCGCGCCGCCGACCGCCCGCGCAGACACCTTCCTGCCGCCGCGCCTCCTCGATATTGCCTTGGAGATGCTGCCGTAGGACGTCGTCGCGCCGAACGGAATCTTCTTCAGTTCATCAAGCACATCCCTGCGGAACTGCGTCTCGCCGTCGTCAATCCGCAAAGGCGGAGTGAAGTCCGGCTCGCGCCCGGCAAAATACTCGTCCAGCCAGCGGCGCGTCTCGCGGAAGGCCGGCGTCTCTAGCTTCCTGCCAATGTCGTCGCGGCCCATGGCCCTGCCATGGCAGAGGAACGAAAGACCCGTCAGCGCATCGTCGTCGCCGACCATGACGAGGTCGTCAAACCCCTCAGGCGTCCTGTATGTGCCATAGCACTTCATTTGCACTCCCTAATATATTGCCGTTGTCAATCTTCTCATTGTGGTTTCTTGGACAGGATTTACAAGATTGCGAAAACTTCCTTTATCTTCGCAAGGATTGACTCTGCGGAACCAATTGCATAGCGCGCTGCAAGCGTGAGCAGATCGTCGTCGGTTATGTTCGACTGCTTGCCGTTGATGCTCATCGCATGGCAGTTGGTCCAGCTTCGCCTCGCATCGTCCTCAGGAGCCTCCGGCGGCACGCCACCTGTGAGGTCATAGGCAGGTGCAAGCCGCCACGGTCCACCTTCTTCCATCAGAAACGAAAAGTTCTTCGAATGGTCATCCGTCTCGTCGGAATAGACGTTGAATGCCATTCGCCTGAACATCTCCTCAAGCGCGTCGTAGCCAAGCCCAAGAGCTACGATAGTCTCGAACAGCTGACCATAGGAGTTCATCTCCAGTGAAACGTCCGGGGGCAGAGAGCGAATTGCCCGAAACGTCTGCACATGATGGCGCCGCGCACCGTCTCTGTCGAACCGCCGCGTCATGAAGTGCGCAGTTCCGTCCAGCTCGTAAAGACAAGATTCGCTTATT
>JBGUVV010000364.1:0-9660 GCA_045220525.1 Kiritimatiellia bacterium | reverse complement strand
CAGATACCGCCGTGGGCCATGGAACCCACGTTCTTGACGAAGAGGTTGAGGAAACGCGGATACTTCGTCTCGTCGAACGTCCACGAGAACGCCGCCTTGCGCTTCGCCATTTCGTCGTCGTCGATCTTGAGGTCGATCCTGCGGTTCGGGATGTCGATCTCTATCGTGTCGCCCTCTTTGACGAGTCCAAGCGGACCGCAGAGCGCGGCTTCAGGCGAGACATAGCCGACCGAAAGTCCGGACGTGCCGCCGGAGAAGCGTCCATCCGTTATGACCGCGCAGGAACTGTAGAGTTCGGGACGCCCCTTCAGTTCCTCCTGGAACATGAACGCCGTCGTGCCGAAGCGCGCCTTGAGCCCGAGGAACCGGAGTACGCATGCGTCGCCAGGCTTTATCTTTCCGGCACGCAGCGCACCGAGACCTTCATCAAGCGAATCGAAGACACGTGCGGGACCGCTGAATCCGTTCATGAGCTCATCCGGAACCGCGGCGATCTTGATGATCGCCCCTTCCGGCGCGAGCGAGCCGTAGAGGACGCCGATTCCCGGCTTCTTCATGACGGGGCTCTCGAGCGAGTGGATGCAGTCGCGGTTGTACACCTTCGCTTCCTTCACGTTCTCGGCCATCGTCTTGCCGGTCACGGTAAGCGCGTTGCCGTCGATCTTCGGAAGAAGTTCCTTCATGACAGCCGGAAGTCCTCCTGCGAGATCGAGGTCGTGCAGGTTGTACGGACCGGACGGCGCGAGGTGCGAGAGGAGCGGAATGTCGTTCGACGCCTCGTCGAAGTACTTCCACCACGGCTCGTCATATCCCGCCTCGTGCGCGATAGCCGGGATGTGGAGGATGAGGTTCGAGGACGCGGCGACGGCCATGTCCATCTTGATCGCGTTCCGTATGGCCGCCGGGGTGATGATCTTTCGCGCGGTGATGCCCTTGCGGAGGAGATCCATGACGCGCTCGCCTGCGCGGTAGGCGATGAGCGCGAGTTCGCTCGAGACGGCGCTCACCGTCGAGTTGTACGGAAGCGACATGCCGAGAGCTTCCGCTACCATGCACATCGAGTTCGCGGTCGTCATCGAGGTGCATCCGCCGCACGTGCCCCACGAATGCTCGATGAGTCCGTTGTATTCTTCTGGGTCGATCTTGCCGTCCTGCATCGTGCCGACCTTGTCCTGGGCGTGGATGTGCAAGACCTCCTTGCCGCGGAACGTGCCGAGTGGCATGTATCCTCCGGTGACCAGCACGGTCGGAATGTCGAGACGCGCCGCAGCCATCAAGTGCCCCGGAACGATCGAGTCGCACGTGGAGAGCATCACCATGCCGTCGAAGAAGTTCCCGTCGACAGTAATCTCAACCTGATCCGCAATGGAGTTGCGCGACGGAATCTCGATGTACTTCGGGTCCTTCAGAACCATGCCGTCGCAGATTGCCGTCGTCATTACCTCGACCGGGTAGCCGCCGGCATCGCGTATGCCCTGCTTGACGCGCTCGGCGAGCCCCTTAAGGTGCACATGGCCCGGATTGTACTCGTTCCACGAGTTGACGACGCCGATCAGCGGCCTCGCCTGCTCTTCGGGCGAAATGCCCATTCCGCAGAGAAGCCCGCGGCGACATTCGCTTGCCTCGCCGAATTCCCATTTGCTCCTGAGTTTCATCTCCTCTTTCATCTTGCCTACTCCGCAAAGTTCATGCTTTCGATCGACCCGTCGCAGGACTGACCGCCGTCAACGCAGATGACCTGTCCGACGATGAAGCGCGTCTTTTCGATGTCCGCGAGGAACTGGATCGTCGGAACGATTTCCTCGACCTTTCCGCCGCGCCCGACAGGGATCTTGTGGTTGAAGCTGCGTATGTCGGCGTCGGAGTAGCGCGACACGAGCTTTGTATAGATAAGACCTGGCGCGACGCAGTTGACGCGGATGCCGTACTTCGCCACCTCCACTCCGAGCGCCTTCGTGAACATGTTGAGACCCGCCTTGCCCGCCGAATACGGCAGCATGCGGCGATGGACCCACGTGACCTGCCCGTGGACAGACGACACGTTTACGATACGGCCCTCCGTCTTCTTTTCCACCATGTCCGCGACGGCGTAGCGCGACAGATACGCCGCGGAGTTGAGGTTGAGAGCGATCTGGCTGTCCCAGTAGTCCATCGGCATGTCCTTGAACTCGCCCTTCGGTCCGCCTGGTATCTTGAGCGCGCCGCCTGCGTTGTTGACGAGTACGTCGACCTTCCCGAATGTCGCGATGAAGTCTTCCATCGTCGCCTTGCAGAAGTCGTGCGATCCCACGTCGCCGAGATAGACCTTTGTCTTCACGCCGAACTTCTCGCACTCCTTCGCGACAGCCTCGGCGCCTGCGGCATCCTTGTTGCCGCAGATGCCGACGTTTGCACCTTCGTCGCGCGCGAACGCGATTGCGCAACCTGCGCCGATCCCGTGCGACGAACCCGTTATAAGAATGTTCCTTGCCATATAGACACATCTCCTCTCTTGTATTTATTTTTGTATTATACTACCTTACTACACTCTACATAAATATAGAAACGCATAATTTAGCACAACCAAAGCGAAATATGATACACTATTAGACATGAAAACGATAATTGTGTTCAGAACTGGCACTCTCGGCGTGTGGAGAGAGAAATATAACGGCATCGCCGCGTACGCAAGGGCCGTGGAATGGCAGCTCAAGCCGGTGGATGCCCGCAATACGCGCCCGGAATTCAAACCGCTTTTCGAATACTGGAAGCCAGACGGCATAATTATTGACGCATCGGGGAACCCACGCATGTTCGACAATGCGAAATTCGGCAAGATCCCCGTAGTCCTGATGAACCCCGAGACATCGATCAGAGGAAATCAACATCCATCAGTTTCGAGCGACTCCGAGGAAATCGCGAGGCTGGCCGCTTCGGAACTGCTTGAACTCAATCCTACGTCGCTGGCATTCATCGAATGGCCCGATCCTTCCATCGCGTGGTCAATGGCGCGCCGGAGGGCGATGGAGAACATCGCGCGAATGCACGGGATTCCACTGACAATCATATCGCCATCGCGCGAGGACGCAGACAATCCCGCGCGTCTCGAAAAGCGTATCGCAAAGACAATCGCCGGTCTGCCGGTTCCATGCGGAATATTCGCCGTCACAGACATGCTAGGCGCGGCGGCCGCATCTGCGGCGTCAAGGCTCAACATGCGCATCCCAGACGACATTGCCATCGTATCGGTAGATGACGATCCGGAAATCTGCGAAAACTGCGTCCCTTCGCTTTCGAGCGTCCGCCCGGACTTCCATCAGCTCGGATCGTCCGCCGCGCGCCTTCTCGGCGACGCCATGTCGGGCAGATGCGGCCATGACATGAAGATCATCGTACCACCGCTCGGACTCGTCCGCCGTGCCTCGACGCGCACGACGAAGACATACGACAGAAAGGTGCGGGAGGCGCTTGAGACGATCCGCCTCGGTGCATGCACAGGCATAACCCCTGCAAAAATCGCGGAAAGCTTCGGCCTCTCGCGGCGAATGGTCGAGCTTAGGTTTAAAGCTGCGACCGGAAAGACCATTGGCGATGCGATCCTCGACCAGCGGCTTTCCGTCGCGTGCGACTATCTGAAGGGCGGGAACACCTCAATTTCGGCCATAGCGAATTTCTGCGGATGGAAAAGCGACATCGCATTCCGCAAGGTGTTCATCTCGCGCTTCGGCGTCTCACCCCGCGAGTGGCAGAGGACACATCGTCAGACCGGGAGCGCCATGCATCAAGGCTAAGGAGGTTCTCGAAGTCCGGGGAAGCCCGCGAAGGCCCATTTTTCAAGGGCTATGCGTTTCTATTCTCCGGCAGCGGTAATGGCACCATTGCCAGCAGCTCGGCGATCTCCCTCGCGTCGCGGGTGGTGCAGGAAGCGACGCGATGGCCGACATTCAGAGGGTTGAAATCGCGGAAAGTCCTGTAAAACGCGCGTTGCGTGGGGTGTGTCCCTCGTCAGTTTTGTTTCGTGTTTTCATAGGACCTTGGGGACAGACCCCGAAAAAGGCCCATTTTTCAGGGGTTTGCGCGGCGTGTTGGGGTATGCGTTAAGGTTCTTTCGCAGAGCCTGCCGCCATGAGCCTTTTGAGAAGGAATGCCGTCCACTGCGGGAGCGTCAGCACGCCATTGGCGAAACCAAGGTTTCCTTTGGCCAGCTTTATCCCCCATGTGATATCCGAATAATGGTCGCTGTCAATCAGCGTCCTGAGCGAACCTTGGGGACAGACCCCGCCGCTGTGGGGAGAGACCCCGCCGTCGCTTCATTTTTCGCAGGCAGTTTCGCGTTTTCTGCAACTTACCGCATTTCAAGCCTCTTTGCATCGACGTAAGCCATGCCGCGAGACAGGGGACGCATGAGAGGCGTCAAGGCTACCGAAGGGAGACGGGTTTTAGAGGCCGATGCGCTTGACTGCCGCAAGGATATCTTCGCGTGCGGTTGCGGCAGCTGACCAGCCGTTGAAGCCACTGTCGCAGCTGCCTTTTTCATAGACAACGCGTCCATCGACAATCGTCATCTTCACGTCGTCCGCACCCATCGAGTTGACGACGAGGTTAGGAATGTCCAAGGCGGGCGTGAGATGCGTGCGATTGAGATCGACTACGCAAAGGTCCGCCGCCTTGCCGACGGCGATCTCCCCTGTGTCCTTGAGCCCGAGCGCCTTCGCGCCGTTCTTCGTCGCCATCTCGATTACGTCCCACGCCGAAAGGACGGTCGGGTCGCATGCAAGCCCCTTGTGTATGAGCGAGGCCAAGTGCATCTCCTCGAACATGTCGAGGTTGTCGTTCGACGCGCAGCCGTCGGTGCCAAGCGCAACGTTGACGCCAAGCTCCATCGCGCGGGGAACGCGCGCAAAGCCGCTTCCGAGCTTCATGTTGCTCGTGGGGTTGTGGACGAGCGAGACGCCCTTCTCTGCCATTATCCTGAAGTCGTCGTCGGTGCACCACACGCAGTGCGCCGCGTAGCCGCCGAAGTCGAGCATCCCCGTGTCGGCGAGATACGCAATCGGCGTCTTGCCGTGGCGCGCGATGCACTCCTCGTGCTCTTTGCGCGTCTCGGAGACGTGGAAGTGCAGCGGGCGCTTCAGCTCGCGGTTCGCCTCGGCGAGCGCACGGCAGAACTTCTCGTCCGTCAGGTACTCGGAGTGAATGCATATGTCATAATAGACGTCCCTGCAGACATCCCTGTCGATCCACTCGTTCCAGGAGCGGCAAGACTCGATGCAGTCCTCCAGCCGTCCAGGAATGAAGTTGAGCCCCACGCGGCAGATGCGGCCCTTCATCCCGGCTTCAAGAAGCACCTGTCCCATCTCGCTTGGAAAGTCGTACATGTCGGCGACGCAGGTAGTGCCGCCTGCGAGCATCTCCATTATTCCCCAGACGGCGCCTGCGCGGACGTCCCCGGGCTTCATCTTCGCCTCTACGGGGAAGATCGCCTCCTCCAGCCAGCGCTGGAGCGGCAACCCGCCGCCGCGACCGCGGAGAAGCGTCATCGCCGTGTGGCCGTGGCAGTTGACGAGTCCTGGCATCACCAAAACCGACGGATCAGGCGCACCGCCGAGATCCAAAGACGCGATCCTTCCGCCCTCAATGGAAACCGAGCCATAGCCTATCTTGCGGCCGGGCAGGAGGATGGCGGCGTTTTCTATCCTAAAGCCCATGTTCACCTCGCCTCGCTACGCCGCATGAAACGCTTCGCCGACTCAAGCGTGTTCCAGAGCAGCATGGTTATCGTCATTGGGCCTACGCCTCCCGGGACGGGCGTGATCGCGGACGCGACTTCGGCGCACGACTTGAAGTCCGCGTCGCCGACGAGCCTGTAGCCCTTCGGCGCGGAGGCGTCCGGGACCCTGTTTACGCCAACGTCTATGACGACGGCCCCGGGCTTGAGCATGTCGCCAGTGAGAGTGCCTGGGCGCCCGGCCGCGACGACGACGACATCCGCCTCGCGCGTGAACTTCGATATGTCAGGGGTGCCTGTGTGGCAAAGGGTCACCGTGGCATTTGTCTCCTTGCGCGAAAGCAGCACCGCGACGGGCTTGCCTACGATGTTGGAGCGCCCTATCACTACGGCGTGTTTCCCGCGGACGTCCATTCCGGCGTATTCGATGAGCTTTATGATCCCGTGCGGCGTACACGGGAGGAAGCACTCCTCTCCTATCAGCATCTTCCCTGCGTTGACGGGGGTGAAGCCGTCGACGTCCTTCTCTGGCGCTATGGCGTCTATGACGCGCTTCTCGTCAAAGCCCTTCGGTAGCGGCAGCTGCACGAGTATCCCGTGGATCGCGGGATCGGCGTTCAGCCTCGCGATCTCCGATAGAAGCGCGTCTTCGCCGACGTCGGCGCCAAGGCGGATTTCGCGCGAGAGCATCCCCGCCTCGGCGCACGCCCTCTCCTTCGCCGTGACGTACGAGACGCTCGCCGGGTTGTCGCCGACGAGAATCACCGCGAGGCCCGGCGCGCACCCGCGCTCCTCCTTCAGCCGCGCGACTCCTCGCGCGATCTCATCCCTTAGCGACTTCGCAAGGGCCTTTCCGTCTATAGTTCCCATGTCACTCCTTCCAGCTCACGTATCTCACCTTCTTGTCCTTGACGTAGCATTCGCATTCCGCCGTGTATTCGTCGTCAAGCTGCGAGACGATTATCTTCATCTTGAATATCGTGTTCTCGTCAGGCGTGAACGTAACGTACTCGCGCGCCTCGTCATTCAAGTCGATGTCGAACTCGTCGGAGACGCGCTTGCACATGTCCGCCCAGTCCTTGTACGGCCACCACGAGCGGCTCTCGTCGACGTCATAGTCCTGCGGCTTGATCGAGCGGCAGCTGACGATCGCCTCCGCGGCCTCGCGGCTCTCGGTCTTGTCGTCTTCGTCGATTTCGTCCTCGTCGTAGATGCCGGGCACGCTCAAGAGCGCGTCGACGGAGCAGTCGTTCACGTTTATCTTGTCGGAGCAGGACGAGCTGAGCATCCCCATGTTCATGAGCCCGCGCGAAATCGATATCTGCGACTTCTTGTCCTCCCACGGATTCAGCACCCCTCCTGTGAGGACCGCCGGATACTCCTGGAAGCAGAGAACGCGCGAGAGCTCCTTCAGGTCGGATATCGGACCGTTGGCGGGCGCGAAGCGGTCCTCCTCGGCGAAGTCGTCCTTGTTGTCGTCGTAGTATTCCTCGTATTCCTTCTTCTCCGCGCCGCAGTTGACGTTCTCGATCGAAGTCACCGTGTTGTCGTCTTCGTCGCGGTAGTCGTTCCAGCACGCTATTATGCGGTGCTGCAGGTTGATGGACTTCCCGTCCTTTGTGCGGAAGTCGCTCTCGCGCGGGACTCCGCACATGTCGAGTATCATCTGCCACCGAAGGATGTAGTTCTTGTCGCCGTCGCCATAGAGGTTGTTGACGTTGACGCCGCCGCCATCGCCCGAAGACATGGATATCTCGACCTTTACCGCTCCTGCGTCGCCGGCCTTGTCGTCGAGGACAATGGGGCCGACGGTGCATTTCGACGCGGTCTTGAGCTCGTATTTCTCTCGGCACCAACGGTCTTCCTTCTCGAATATCTCCGACCAGTCGGCCTCGCCGCCCCTGAGCTCGGGCTCCTTAGCGTCGCCATAGTTCAGTATTATGGTCTCGCCGAGTATGCGGCCGGCCTCTATGAGCCTCTTGCCCCTGGTCTTGTCCTGGACGTAGATGTTGACCGAGCCCTGCATCTTGGCCTCGAATGCGAACGAAATCGCAATCACCCCGAGAACGAGGATCGTCCAGAGGGCCATGAGCAGAGCGCTTCCGCGTCTCATCTCCGGCCTCCCTTCCCGCCTGGCGACTTCTTGCCGCCGCGTTCGCCTTCGCCCGGCAACGCCGCGCCGTCGAGAGACTGCTCGTGGATTGGCATTCTCACGACCCGCATTATCGGAACCCGAGTCTTCTGCGAAACGTACTGCGGATCCTCCTTCAGCAGGTAGAACGTCATCTGCACCTTGTATGGCACGGAATTGGAAGGCGCGAACTCGTCTTCGTACGCGTCCTTGTCCTCGCGTTTACCGGAGTCGTCCGGCTCGACCGCCTGCACGCGGCAGTCGAAGCCGTCTATGTCCTTCGCGACAAGAATGGGCCTGTAGAACTCTTCGCTCGCAAACGTGAACTCGTCTTCGTCGGAGGAATCCCCCGGGATGACTTCCGAGAGGGGCTTTACGCGGGCATAGAGCCCCGTGCATTCCACCTCCTCGCCCCACTTCCTGTCGCCTTTTTCGAGAATCATTACCTGGACGCGGTGAACGGTGTCGCCGGAGGATCCGTTGCCGACAAGGGCGGAGCCGGTCTTCGTCCACTCGATCATGTCGGAATTCCGGGGATTATCCCCGTCGCCGCCGTCAAAAAGCTGGAAGCCGCAGGAGTAGTCCTGCGATCCCGACCGCTGGTACCATGCGCACTTGAGCGCGGAGACGAGCTGGTCTATGGCGTAGTCCGTCCTCTCGAGGCGGTCGACGTATTCGCGAGAGACGCGCCATCCGTTCGTCACGGCGCGGAACGTGGCGAACGTGACGGCCGTCATGACGCCGAGGAGCGTGACGGCGAGGATGAGCTCAAGGAGGGTGAACGCCTTTTTCATTTCGACGGATCCCTCCATAGCGTAACATAGCTCTCCTCGTTCCTCTCCCCGAGGAACCTGTCGCCCCACCTCACCGTTATGCGCACCAGGTGGAGGTATCCGACCCTCTTCAGGTCGTCTTCGTTCTGGTGCTCTTCGACGAGCTCGCGCTCCCACCTGAAGCCGTGGTACTTCTCCCGCTGTTCGCGCGTGAGCCTTGGCCCGTGGGAGCCTGCGATTATCCGCCAGAGGTCGTCGACGCTCTGCTCGCCAACCTTTATGTCGTCCACTTCCTTTACTTCCGAAAGGGGATAGGCCATCTCCCCCATGTCCATCACCTCCTGCGCCGTCACGATGTCGGGCATCGTCTGCATGAAGCGCTGGCTCTGCGATATGGACACCAGTATGCCGGCAAGACCGAGGCCGAGGATGATCGAGGCGAGAAGGACCTCGAGGAGAGTAAAGCCCTTTCTCGTCATCTGCCCTCCATGTCCTCGCACTTCGGCTCGCCGAACCTGTCGACCTTTATCGTAATGCCCTTTTCAGGGGAAAGCGTCTCCGGGTATATGACTATCGTGTGCGGCGGCTCGACCGTTCCATTTGCGTTGAACACGACTTCCACCGGCTCGTTCGCGTCGTCGCCTTCCGCGCCATCTTCCGCGTCGCGAGGCGCCTCTGCCGAGCTTCCGGTTCCAGACGGCTGTTCGTACGTGCGCTTTATGCTGTCGGCCGTGGAGAAGATCGATATCTTCGAGCGCTTAGCCTCGTTCGCAGAGAACACGGCGGCCTCGTCTTCCTTTGCAACCCGGATCTTCAGCCCCTTGACGACCGACGTCGGAATCTCCTTGGGGGAAAGTATCTCGGCGAGAGTCTCGCCATCACCTTCTGAATCGCCGTCTGCCGACGAGCCCTCAACGACGATGTCCCCGGCGAGGTTGCGGACTTCCTCCACGACTGACTTTGACTTGAAGAGGCTTTCGGACTTTATCTCTATCTTCGCGCAGGACTCGTCGTCGACGGTGGAGTTCGAGTAGATCACGACGACAGGC
>JBGUVV010000363.1:0-3173 GCA_045220525.1 Kiritimatiellia bacterium | reverse complement strand
GGAGATATTCTGGCTCTACTCCTACGCCCAGGAATACCACCTAAAAGAAGCCGACCTCGCGGCGAAGGTGCTGCCGATACGCGGGCGGCACAGGGGCGAGGCGCTGGAGCGCGCCGGGCGCATGGCGCGCAACCTGCGCGTGATGAAGGAGGCGAAGGAGGCTGCGGCGCGCGGCCCGGCTCCCACCGGCGAGGGCTACAGCTTCGAGGCGCTGTGCGAAGACGACGGTAGGGCGGGCGCGCCGCGCACGCCGTCCGAGGACGCCAACGCCGACTCCATCGCGTTCCTCGACGAAATGGCGTCTGTTTAAGTCGACCCTAAAAGACGCTAAAAGACCTTAAAAGACCCTATCACAAAAACCACAACAGGAGAATCCCATGAAAGAAGCAAAGACAATCCAGCCCGGCGCGACGACGTCGCTGCCGGTCGAAGTGCGCGAGGGCGAGCGTCCGAGCGCGGTCATATCGCGCGGCGTCGCAATGCCCGCGCACCAGGTGCGCGACGCGATCAAGCAGGCCGTGGCGCGAGGCCAGCTCACGGAGGAGGACGGCGAGGAGATATTCTGGCTCTACTCCTACGCCCAGGAATACCACCTAAAAGAAGCCGACCTCGCGGCGAAGATGGGAGCCTACGACAAGAATACGCTCTACCAGGTGTTCAGGGGCTCGTATGGCGTCTATAAGGACGGCAAGGCCGCGAGCTGGGCCGGGGTCGTCAAGGCGATCAGGTCGTTCAAGGCGGTCGAGCTGGAGGAGATGAAGAAGAAGAACATCGGCATCATCGACACCGAGGTGAAGCAGACGGTCTTCCGGGCGTGCCAGGCCGCGCTAAACGACGGCATGCCGGCGTTCATCTACGGTGCGTCGCAGATCGGCAAGACCACGGCGCTCATGGAGTTCCAGCGGCTCAACAACCACGGGCGCACGGTGTACCTGAGGATGGGCAGCGGCTGGACCAGGCCGCGCCTCGTCCGCGAACTGGCGCTTAAGTTCGGCAACGGCGTCAAGGCGACGAAGTGCTGGGCGCTCGAGGACGCGATCTTCGGCAGTCTCACGCGCTACAACCTCCTCATAATCGACGAGTTCCACTTGGCTTTGGAAACGTCTTCGGAGGCGTCTGCAAAGGCGATTATGGAGTTCATAAGGGAAGTCTACGACCGCACCGGCTGCGGACTCGTCCTGTCCGGGACGAAGGTCGGCATCGAGGGCATCGAGGCGGGCAAAAATAGGCTCCTCTTTGACCAACTGCGGCGTCGCGGCGTCGTCAAGGTCGTCTTGCCGGACGCGCCGCCGGTTCGCGACATCAACCAGATCGCGCGGACGTTCGAGCTGCCGCTTCCGACGGGCGACGACCTGAAGCGCGTCAAGGCGCTCATCGCCGCGCGCGGGCTGGGCGTGTTCCTCAAGTACCTCCAGAAGGCCTATGCCGTCACGAAGAAGCAGAAGGAAGATCTTTCGTGGGGCGCGTTCGCGAAGGTCGCCAACGGCTACCTCGCCCTCGCCAACATGAAGACGGAGACCTACTAACCAACCAACGAAAGGAGACAACATGAACCTCACACTGTTTCACCTGTATTCAGACGAATTGCCCAGGGTTATTAGCGTTGGGCAGCTGCGCCACAACACGCGCAGCCAGGCGACTATCCGCCGCGAAATCCGCCGGCGCAGCAATCTTCCGAAGGCGGTGCAGCGCCGCCTCGGCTTCAAGTGCAAGTAAGAACCAGGAGGAACACACCATGGCCAGAAAGACAGTAAAGGAAATAACGAAGGAGGAGGCGTTCGCGCTCGCCGACGAGGTTGCGCGCGAGATCGTCGCCAACCGTGCGCTCGTCGCAGAGCGCGACGGGCAGATTCAAGATGTCCAGGACAAGTACAATCCGCTCATCGAAGCGAACGACAAGGCCATCGACGCGAAGATCGCGCTTGTCGCGATGTTCGCGAAGGCCAACCGCGCCGAGTACTTTGCCGACAAGAAGAGCTGCGAGACGCCACTGGCGATTCTTTCGTTCCGCTACGGCAACCCTACGCTCAAGACGCTGTCGAGCAAGGATACCTGGGAAGACGTCGCGGCGGCTCTTGAGGCGAGCAGGGAGGGCAAGGAGTTTGTCAAGGTCAAGAAGGACATTGATAAGCGCGGCCTCCTCAAGAAGACGGCGGAATGGCTTGCCGGCTTCAAGCTCCGCATCACGCAGAGCGAGACCTTCGCGATTGACCCGAAGACGGACGCGATTGCATGAACGGCTGGCACAGATGCCATCTTTGCGACTGCGAGTTCTATGACGCCGCGCTCGACGGCTACTGGGGATATTGCCAGAGCTGCCGCGATGTCTGGGAAAAACAATCCAAGGAGGATCGACATGGGACACTGCAAGAGACCGAGGACACGCGAGTTCGCGCCGACCAACTCCGGCTCGAGGACCAAGCCCGAGCGGATTAACCTTCGCTGCACGACGGAGCAGTGCGGCCGCGCGCTGAGCGCCGTCGTCGTGGCGCGGGAGATCCGCAAGCTGCGAGACCCCAAGCTCGGCACCAATGTTTCTGATGCATTCCACCATGTCATCATCCCCGTCTTCGAGAAGGTCGTCCGGGCGTGGCGCTTCGGCTCCGCAGCCGAGCGCGCGTCCGCGTCCGTCTACCTCGAGGAGTTCGTCCGCAAAGAGGACTACATCCGCAACCGCCACAACCGCTACCAACCAACCCTATTTTAACCACCAACCAGGAGAAACCCACCCATGCCCAAGAAATCATCTGGCCTCACGCCCGCCCAGCGCTCGGCATTCTTCCGGGCGCTTGCCACCGCCTCAATCGAACTTGGCTACGACACGACCGAGGAGCGCGAAGCCTACCGCAAGGCCGTCATGCGCGAAGAGACTGGCAAAGAGCACCTTGCCCAGCTCTCGCGGACGGCGGACTTCGACGCCTGCATGCGCCGCTTTGCCGCCGACGCGGGCGACTTTGAGACCGCCTCGCGCTTCGCTGTCGCCGACGGCGCCCGCAAGGCCGCACTCGTCCGCATCTGCTGCGCACAGGTCTTGCAGCTCAAGGGCTGCGTTGCCGGCACGACCGAAGCTGCGGACTACCTCGCCGGGATTGTGGAGCAGGCTCGCGTCCCCTGCGGACGCGACGTCCGCGACTCGTCGTTCTGGATGGACTGCGCCCCTGGAAACATCCTGG
>JBGUVV010000362.1:0-2269 GCA_045220525.1 Kiritimatiellia bacterium | reverse complement strand
CCAACACCACGGGTGGCGATTCCGAGTACCGCTGGGACGTGGCCGGCATATTCGTGCGCGGTGCGGCGCGGCAGTTCGGGCTGCCGTGGGGATGGTACGAGGCCAGCTACTTCAATGGGCCTGGCAAGGATGGCAGGTGGATCAACAACAGTGTCTGCAATGAATTCCCTCCGGCAGTTCAGCGCGACAACTACAACCAGAGGCCTGAAAGCGGAACGTCCGCTTCCGCCCAGCGCCGTATTTGGTACTACGCCTATTTGAATGGCGCAAACTCCGTTCAGTCGGAGAGCTGGGGTCGCCAGTTTCTGACGACGAATACGCCATCCGGCAAGGCTGAGTTCTCCCTGCGCGGGCGCAACTTAAGCGACTTCCACGACTTCACGGCGGCGCACCCAGATCGCGGCGTGACCTACGCTCCGGTTGCGGTTCTCACACCGTTCGCGCAGGGATATCCCGCATGGGGCGGACGGGCCTGGAACGTATGCCCATACACGCCCGGCGACTATGCCATAGACGCTTTGTTCTTTACGATCGCCCCCGGCTGGGAGCGAGAGAAGGGGCTTAAGGCGGGCATCCAGGAGGGCAATCTGCACAACTCACGCTTCGCCATGATGTACGACGTACTGGTGCCTGATTCTCCTCAGCCGAAGGATGAGTTCGCAAAGGCTCTCTTCGCATATCCGGCGGCGATTCTCGTGGGCGACTATCCCGACGCGTCGAAGTTCGAGGATGTCCTTGCCGCATACGAGAAGGCGGGAGGTCGGCTCATCCGTCTCACGGCGGACGGTCTGCCGCAGATGAACGACAGGACGTTGGGCGACATCTTTGCAGGCAGACTCAAGTTCCCGACGGTTGAGAGGATATTGGAAGGGCTGCAGCGCGACCTCTTCCCGTTTGCCGTCGAGGGCGACTGCCAGTATGGCGCGAACAGGACGGAGAAGGGCTGGTGGCTCTGGGTGTTCAACAACAAGGGAGTGCGCAAGTTCGCCGACACGTTCGAGACAATCGACCATTCGCACGACGTCGAAGTCAACGTGCGGTTCACCCACGCCGTGCCCGCTCCAGTGAAGGAGCTCATGTCCGGCAAGGAGGTGCCGGTTTCGGACGGACGCTTCATCTTCAAGGTTCCCGCCGGCGACTTCGCCGTGTTCGAGATCGGAGGAATGCCGTGAGGCGTTTCTGCTTCCTGCCGTTATGCATCCTCCTGGGTGCGCAGGCCGCTTCGCTTCCATGCGGCCCCGTTCCTGAATCCGTGCCGCCGCCGCCTGCCGAGCCGCCGCCGGAGAGCTGGCGGTTCAGGGAGGAGCTTTCCGTCCCCATGGCGGGCGACTACGACGTCCGCCGGCTGATGGCCGGAAGGTCGCCGTGGCTGACTAACCGCATATCCCGCTGCCTTTTCGGCCCGATCAAGCGTCCGCCGCACAATCGCGACGAGCTTGCGGACGACGTGGACTACTATCCGGACGCCTATCTGGACCGCCTCGCCCGAGAGGGCGTGAACGGGCTCTGGCTGACTATCGAGTTCCGGGACTTCTCGCAGGAGCTGACCGGCGACTGGCCGGACGGCGCGTCACGGCGCATTGCCAAGCTTCGCAGGACAGTCGAGAAATGTGCGCGCCACGGCATCAAGGTGTGGCTCTTCTGCATCGAGCCGGTAGAGGTGGACTTACGGCGCGACCCCCTTGCGCTCAGGCACCCGGACTGGATCGGCTGCACCTACGACGGCAGGATGGGGACCATGTGCGCGTCGCATCCCGAAGTGCGGAAGTACGTCGAGAACACGGTGCGCGATGTGTTCTCGGCCGTGCCGGGGCTTGGCGGCATCATCAACATCTCGGACGGCGAGAGGGTCACTTCCTGCCTGAGCATATATCGCATCGACAGCCATCCCTGCCGAACCCTCTGCCCGCGCTGCAAGGGCGTGCCGCTGCATGAGCTGCACCACCGCGCAGTCGTCCCGATGGTGCGCGGCATGAGGTCTGCCGGCTCCGGCGCGGAGCTGATAAGCTGGATATACCGTCATCCGACCCCGCTTCTGCAGCCGTGGGTGGAGGATGCCGCCGCGACCGTTCCGGACGGCGTGGTGCTGCAGAGCAACTTCGAGGACGGCGTGTTCGCAAGGCAGGAGGGGCGGTGGCGGATCGGCAACGACTACTGGATCGCCGCCCCCGGCCCCTCGATGGCGTTTGTCCGCGTCGCGGAGGCCGCGCGGCGTGGCGGAAGGCGCATCGCCGCGAAGATACAGACGAGCTGCTCGCACGAGATCGCC
>JBGUVV010000361.1:0-3196 GCA_045220525.1 Kiritimatiellia bacterium | reverse complement strand
TCCTCAATTTTACATTCTCCACTTTCAATTATCAATTTCGCAACTGCGCATGCAGTTGCAGTTGCTGCCGCGCACACGAGGACGAGCTCTGTCAAGAAGTCAATCATGCCACGTGAGGATTATACCAAATTTTCGGTGTGGCTTCTTAGACAGGTTTTACAACCCGCGCACTTAGCAAACAACATCATCTGTCTTTTCACTCGTTTGGCCCCATTGTGTTGGTTTGCTTAATACTTTACCAAACGAAGTTCAATTTTAGTTCAAATCTGAAAATCTTTAATGGGTGAGGATTTTGGGGAGACACCCCGCTGTCGCTTCATTTTTCGCGGCATATCTCGCATTTTCCGCAACTTATCCTTCAGGCCGAGAAACTGCAGGCGGCGGAGCGGAGGGATATCGCGAGTGAGGCAGCAGCGAAGGTGTTGGGGGTAGGGAGGGAGCGGAGGGGAGGGAAGTGACGCGAGTGAGGAAGAGAAGGTTTGCAGGCGTAAGAAGCGCACAGTCCGCAACCAGAGATAACAGCCGAGGCATGGCAGGCTGAAGACGGTTTATTGTCGCAGTCAAGAAGCGCAAACCTGAACGGACGAGACCGAGCGGGCAGCTTCCCGACCCGGAGCAACAACACCCGCGCCTGAGCGAGCATCCCGACGCGAAGCCGCACAGCCAATTCTTCAATCCAAAACAACAGATGTCACAACACGGCCATTGCGAAGGCGACGACGAGCGGTATGGTGACGACGCTTACGAGGGTAGTCGCGCTGACGACGGCCACCGACACGTCGACGTCGCGCTTGAACTTTACCGCGAACATGGAGACCATCGCCGCAACAGGCGCTGCGCCCGCAATCGCAAGCGCAAGCATCATCTCCCTGTCGAGATGCGCACGGAAAGGATACATCGCGGCTATAAGGACGACGGGATAGGCGATGAGCCGCACGAACGCAGCGGCGTAGGCACTCGGCATCCTGGCCACGCGGCCGAGCTTCGCGCCGGCAAGAGAATAGCCTACCACTATCATCGCAAGGGGCGTGTTGAGGTTCGCCATGTGCCTGACTGGAAGCGCCACCGCCGAGGGAAGGCTCGTTGACGAAAGAAAGAGCGGGAGCCCGAGCGCAAGGCCGATTGTGCCAGGGTTCACGATTATCTTGCGCAGGCCGGCTTTGCCGCCGGCGCCGTCGTTTCTCATGGTCTTAAGCCCCCAACTCCACATGAAGAGATTGAAGACAACCACATACACCACCCCGTAAAAGACGCCCTCGTCACCGAGGATGGACTGCTCCAGCGGAATGCCCATGAAGCCCGCATTCGAGAAAACTGCCGCTATGAGGAGCGTCCGGCGCGTGTCGTCGTTGCGGTGGCGCACGACAAAAGGCACAGCCGCAATCGCGGCGATATGCCCAATCGACGCTATCAGGAAAGCAAGGGCGAGGCCGCCGAGCATCGCCTGGTCGAACGGCCGCTGGAAGCAGTCAATGATGACGCACGGCGTCACCAGCATCATCAGGAGGTTGGCGCAGCCTTCCACGGCGGCGTCGCCAAGGAGCTTCATCCGCCTGGCGGCGAAGCCTGCGCCCATGAGGACGAACAGCACCGCCACCTGGCGAAAGACCGTAAGAAGGTTTTCCATCGCCCCTACAGGTTCGCAAACGGATTGCAGCTAAAGCCGCCTGGGTCGCGCCGTGGGGCAAACACCCTCTCGCGGCTCGCGGAGCGCGACGCCGAGGATGACGCCGACGACGCCATCGCCGACGGCTTGGACTTCGCGGAAAGCGATATCCTGCCGCGGGCGAGATCAACCCCTATCACCGTCACCTTGAGGCGGTCGCCGGCCTTCACGACCGAGGCCGGGTCCGAGACGTAGGCGTCGGAAAGCTCGGAGAGGTGGACGAGGCCGTCCTGGTGGACGCCGATGTCGACGAACGCCCCGAACGCCGTGACGTTCGTGACGACGCCCTCAAGCTTCATGCCCTCCTTGACGTCCTCTATCTTCGTGACGTCGTCGCGGAACTTCGGCGGCTCGAACGTGCTACGCGGGTCCCGCCCCGGCCTTGCGAGCTCGGCGACGATGTCCTTGAGCGTGGGCTCGCCCACGCCCGGGCATACGTAGCGCTTGATGTCGATGCGCTTCGCGGCCTGCTGGTTTCCGACGAGCTCCCCTACGCTCGTGCCGAGGTCCTTCGCCATTAGCTCCACGATCCCGTATCTCTCGGGATGCACGGCCGACGAGTCAAGGGGGTTTTTCGCGCCGCGTATCCGAAGAAAGCCCGCGCACTGCTCGAACGCCTTGGGCCCGAGGCCCTTCACCTTCTTAAGGTCTTCGCGGCTCGAGAACTTGCCGTTGGCGTCGCGCCATTCAACGATCGCCTTCGCAAGCGGCGCGGAAAGCCCCGACACCCTCTCAAGAAGCGGAGCGGAGGCCGTGTTAAGCTCCACCCCGACGCCGTTCACGCAGCTCACCACTACTTCGTCGAGCTTCGCGGCAAGAAGCGGCTGATAGACGTCGTGCTGATACTGGCCTACGCCTATCGCCTTGGGATCTACCTTTACAAGCTCCGCCAGCGGGTCCTGGAGGCGCCGCCCGATGGATATCGCGCCGCGCACGGTGAGGTCGAGGTCGGGAAACTCCTGTCTTGCGATCTCGCTCGCTGAATACACCGAAGCCCCGGCCTCCGATACGCTGACGACGATAGGCGTAGGAATCTCAGGATGCTGCGCGTGCAAGGTCTTCAGCGTCTCGCGGACGAACGCCTCCGTCTCGCGCCCGGCCGTTCCGTTGCCGACGGCGATGGCCTCTGCGTGGTATTTCGCCACGATCATCGCGATTGCCTTCGCGCTCTCCTGCGGCTTCTGCATCGGGAAGATCACGGTCTTGCCGAGATACTTGCCCGTAGCGTCCATCATCGCCACCTTGCAACCGGTGCGTATGCCGGGGTCGATGGCAAGTACTGCCTTCTCTCCCAGCGGGCTCGCAAGGAGAAGGTGGCGCAGGTTCTCGGCAAACACCTCGACTGCTGCGCGGTCGGCCTCCATCTTCTTGTCGGCGGAGACCTCCATTTCACAACTCGGCGCAAGAAGCCTCTTGTATGCGTCGTCCGCGGCGGTCTTGAGCTGGCCGAGCGCGACGGGATTCGACCAGCCGAGGCGAGTGTGCAATATCTCCATGATGCGCTCGACGACAGGCTCCCTGTCGAGCTCA
>JBGUVV010000360.1:0-9753 GCA_045220525.1 Kiritimatiellia bacterium | reverse complement strand
CATCCCGAAAATAAATTTTAGGGCTGTTTCATTGGGGTTTTTGAAAAAGTGGGATAATTCATCCCAGAAAAAGTGGGATAAGGGTGTCTTCTCGCACATCTTGCGGATTAGCCTTAGTTTATGTTATAATATCATTCGTGGATTTAAACCCCTCAAAACAAGGAGAAAAGAAAAAATGAAGCTCTCTACTATTATGGTCATTGTCGCGGCGGCGCTTTGCGTGACGACTGGCTGCAAATACGAAAAAGCCGCGAAGGGAACTGGAACCGACGCTGACACCGCCTCCGGGAGCGAGATTATCGGAGAAGACAGCGGGGCGAACGGCGAGTCGGGCTCGCTCAGCTCCATGACCGAGGGCAAGTTCGAGGACATGTACCAGCGCTGCACCGACGTGAACTTCGAGGCGGTCTATTTCGGGTTCGATTCGACTGTCGTCCCGCAGGGCGAGCTTGGCAAGATTGACGCCGTTGCGCAGCATCTCAACGAGAAGACCGATCGCGTGACGGTCATCGAGGGCAACTGCGACGAGCGCGGTTCGAACGAATACAACATGACGCTTGGCGAGCAGCGCGCCGTCACCATCCGCAACTATCTCGTCCAGAGCGGGATTTCGTCCGATCGCATCCAGGTGCGCAGCTACGGCGAGGAGAAGCCCGCCGTTGACGGCCACGACGAGAGCGCGTGGTCGAGGAACCGTCGCGGCGAGTTCGCGATTTTCCAGAAGTAGGTCGTTTGAATGATGCTGGCGATTATATTCGACAGCGTTGGCGTCGGCGAGTGGCTCATCCTGCTCGCCGTCGTTCTTGTCGTAGTGGGCCCGAAGAGACTGCCGGCCACCGCCCGCACCATCGGGCGTCACTACGCGAAGTTCCGTCGGGCGGCCGACAGCTTCAAGCGCCAGCTCCTTGAGATGGACAATGAAATGAACCGCGCCATCGAAGACGCGGCGAGGGAGGTGGAGACGGCCGCGAACGACATTGTAGAGCCAGTCGCAAGCGACATCGCCGAGCCTGCCGAGGGCGACATCGGCGAACCTACCGAGGGTGACGTCGCCGAACCTGCCGCCGAGTCAGTTGCCGAGTCTGCCGCCGAGGCGGCGCCGGAAGAACCGGAGAGATATGGCGATTGAACTTCTGAAGAACCCGGACGCGAGGAACGACCCTCCGCGCCCGCTCCTTGAGCATCTGACGGCGCTTAGGGACATGATCGTATTCGGCGCAGTCGCCTGGGCCATATGCGTTGTCGTCGCCGGGGCTTTCTCGAGGCTCGTCCTTGCGTGGATAAAGAGCCCTGCCGCGGAGAACGCCGATTTCATACAGGGGCTGGACCTCACGAGCGGATTCGACGCGATAATGGCCATTGCCATCTGGGGAGGGCTAGTCCTTGCGTTCCCGTTCATCACCTACGCGGTGCTGCGCTTCGTATTTCCCGCGCTCACCAACCGCGAGAAGCTTGTCATAATGTCGATTCTCATCTTCGGCTCGGTGCTCTTCATGGGAGGCGCGGGCCTTGCATACGCGAAGACTCTGCCAATGGTCGTCACGGCGTTTCAGGCGATAAACGGATGGGTGGGGCTCCCTGTCACGACAATACGCATAGAAGGCTACATATCCATCGTCCTCAAGACGATAATAGCCTTCGGCCTCGTGTTCCAGATGCCGCTTGTGATATCGGTCCTCGGCTGGTTCGGGCTCGTGACTTCGCGCGGGCTCCGCGATAAGCGCCGCATTGCGATCGTGTCGGCTTTCGTCGTCTCCATGTTCCTTACGCCGCCTGATCCGATGAGCCAGCTTATCATGGCGATTCCGCTCTGCCTGCTCTACGAGCTTTCCATATGGGCGGTTTGGCTGAGGGAAAAGGGGACCATGTCGCGATGAGGCGCCGTTTCTCCGTGGCACTCGGCTTCCTTGCGCTGATACTTGTCGGCGCTGCGCTCCTTACAATGCCGTGGGCCAGGTCGTCGGGGGCGTTCGGCGCGGTCTCGTCCGCGCTGTTCACCGCTTGCTCTGCCGTCTGCGTGACGGGGCTTACGGTCGTCGATATCGCGGCGGAGTATTCCAGGGCCGGGCAGATCGTCGTGCTGGTCCTCGTCGAGGTCGGCTGCCTCGGGCTCATGACCTGCGGAACATTCATGCTTATTGCAATCGGCAGGCGGCTTTCGCTATCGCGGGAGTTCTCGCTCATGAACGCATACGGCGTCGAGCAGGTGCAGGGCCTCCGCAGCCTCATATGCTGGGTCGTCGGCTCCATGCTTGCGATAGAGATCGCAGGAGCCGCCGCGCTCTACTTAAGGCTTCACGACGTCTATGAGAGCATCTTCTACTCGGTAATGAGTTTCTGCAACGCCGGATTCGGCATAAGGCCCGGCTCCCTCTCGTCGTTTCTTGACGATCCGTTCGCGGTTCTCGTGATGGCGTTCGAGACCATCCTCGGCGGCATCGGGTTCCTCGTCATATACAACCTCTGCACGTTCCGCTTCCTCAGGCGGCGCTCCGGCGGCAAGGGCAGGCTTACGCTCCACACCAAGGTGGTCCTCAGGGTCACGGCCTATCTTCTCGTGTTCGCCTTCGTCGCGTTTCTCGTCGTAGAGCGCGACGGCGTCCTCGCGCAGTTCCCGTGGCCGAAGAAGGTGCTTGTCGCGTTCTACCAGGCGGTCACTCCGCGCACGTGCGGTTTTTGCGTCGTCCCGACGGAGTCGCTGCATAGCCTGACGAGGCTCATTTACAAGCTCCTCATGTTCATCGGCGGAGCGCCGGGGTCCGCTGCAGCCGGAATGAAGGTCACCACCCTCGCGGTTCTCGTATATACCATCACGGCCATGTGCCGGGGCGAGCAGGAGACAGTCATCTCGAAGCGCGTGGTGCCATACGACATCGTGCGCGAGTCCATCGTCATCTTCGTCGCGATGGCGGCTTTCATCACGCTTGTCGCGGCGGCTTTGCACGTGACCGAGGGCGGAAGCGGCATTTCTGCGGATGCGCTTCTCTTTGAGGCGTTCTCCGCCATAACGACGACGGGGCTTTCCATCGGCGACACGACCGCACGGCTCTCCGCGGAGGGAAGGGTAGTCATAATGGTCGCGATGTTCATAGGCCGACTGGGGGCGCTCTCCGTCGTCATGATGATCGGCGACAGGGAGTCGAAGAGGCACGTGAGGTATCCAGGCGAGGAACTTGTCGTAGGCTGAACGTCATACTGGACTTTGGAAAATGAGAAAGACTGAGAGACTGGACGAGAGGGCGGGCGAAAGGCGCTTTCCGCGCCCAGGCAGGGTTCCGAGGGAGGACACGGCGGCGGTCATGAAGTTCTACGGCCTGCCGGGCCGCTTCCCGAAGGCCGTACTCGACGAGGTAGCCAAGCTTCCGTCCGCGCCTGCGGCCGCCGACATCAGGGGGCGGCTCGACCTCAGGCGCAGATACATCTTTACATGCGATCCCGTATCGGCCCGCGACTACGACGACGCCCTTTCCATCGAGACAGACAAGGCGGGGAACCGCGTGCTCGGCGTCCACATCGCCGACGTCTCGCACTATGTGAAGATGGGCTCCGCCATCGACCGAGAGGCATACAAGCGCGGGACGAGCGTGTATTTCTGCGATAGAGTCGTCCCCATGCTTCCGGAGGCTTTGTCCAACGGGGTCTGCTCCCTCGTGCCGGGGGAGGACCGCCTTGCCTTTTCCGTCTTCATCACCTTCGACCGCAACGGCGAGGCGGTGAAGCGCTCGTTCGCGAAGTCCGTCATACGCAGCGCGGCGCGTTTCGCCTACGAGGACGTGATGCGCGTAATCGAGGGCGAAGTGGATATCGCGGACCGCACCGGCGCAAAGGCCGGGAAGAAGGGGATTTCCGCCATACGGAAGATCGCCGCGCTTGCGCGCCAGCTTCGGGCGAAGCGTTTTGCCGACGGAGCCCTCGACCTCGAGACCGCCGAGACGGAGATCTTGCTTGATCGTTACGGCGAGATAGAGTCCATCTCCGTCAGCCGTGGGGACGAGTCCCACCAGATGGTCGAAGAATGCATGGTCGCGGCGAACGAGGCCGTGGCGAAGGAGCTCTGGACGCGCGGGGTAAAAATACTCGCTAGGCTTCACGAGCCGCCGGACGAGGAGAAGATACTCGCCCTCAGGGCCGAGCTGCGCGGCCTCGGGATCAAGGCTGGCAATTTGGAGAACAGGAAGGTGTTCGCGGGCCTCCTTCAGACGATCAAGCGCCATCCCCTGCACGACACCTTGTCGATGATGGTGCTGCGCTCGATGAAGAAGGCCGTCTACGACGCTTCGACAATCGGGCACTTCGGGCTTGCAAAGCGCTACTACGCTCATTTCACCTCGCCTATACGCAGGTATCCAGACCTTACGCTCCACAGGCAGCTTGCGGACTTCATCTGCGGGCGCGACGCCAGGGTAGCCCCGGGGCTGCTTGCGCGCAGGGCCGAGCACCTCAGCGAGCGCGAGGAGATCGCGGCTGAGGCGGAGAGGGCGCTTGTGGAGATAAAGAGGTTCAGGTTCTTCGAGCGGCAGATGGAGGAAGGGCGCGACGAAATCTACGACGCGGTCGTCTCCAAGGTCATGCCGTTCGGGTGCTTCGTCGACATCCCGTCCCTTGCGGCCTCGGGGCTCGTGCACGTGTCGGCTCTTTCGCGGAGGTTCCTTCGCTACAGCGAGTCCGACGCCTCTCTCTCGGCGGGGCGGGGCGAGTGCTGGCGGGCCGGCGACAGGCTGAAGGTCCGCGTGGCGAGGGTTGACTTCGACGGGAGGAAGATCGATTTCGTGCCGGCGGAACGCGGCCGGGACCCAAGGGAAAGGAGAAGGAGAAAATGATTTCGCTCGTGTTGATGGCCGTCCTCGACCTCGGGGCGCTCTTTTCCGCGAAGGAGGCCTGGACGGAGAAGGCGGAGTTCTTCGCCGTCGAGCACAAGAACGAGGGCTTCGCATTTGCAAGCGAAACGCGAGACCAGGTGAACTGCCTCGATCCTACGACATGCACATGGCACGGCCTCAAGGTTTGGGAGACGAGGGTCTTTTTCGACAAGTCCGGCGATGAGGAGCGCATCACGCGCGTCGAGCTTTCGCTCTACAACCGGGGCGACGCCGATTCGAAGCTCGTCAAGCTCGAAAACGGCAGGCGGGTGGAGATGGAGCGCGGAGAGAAGCTCGACATTGCCGGCCTCAAGGAGAAGATTGCGGCAGTCGAGAAGGTATTCGCGCAGGGCAAGGCAGCGGGGAAGCCGGAGAAGACGACCCTAAGGAACGGCTCGGTCAGGTACAGGCGAGTTTTCGCCAAGTCGAATCCGTCGGGCGAGCTCGTGTGGGGGCTTTCCGCGCCTGGGGCCGGCAACGCCCGCAGCGTGGACTATCTCAGGCTCACGCTCTCACAGCAACAGTCCGTGAAGCATCGCGGCTCGGAGGCGGCGAAGAAGCCCGTCGGCAAGGGGAAGAAACTGTCGGTCAAGGACAATGTCACGAAAAGCCCGAACGGCGACGTCTTCATCGACAACGTGCCGATGGTTGACCAGGGGCAGAAGGGCTATTGCGCGGCGGCTGTCACGGAGCGTGTCCTGCGTTACTACGGAAGCGTCATCGACGAGCACGAAATCGCCCAGCAGGCGGGCACGAGCGCGACGGAGGGAACGCGGACGAGCGACATGAAGCAGGCCGTGACCGCCATAGGTGAGAAGAACGGCCTTGGCTTCCAGGACATCGTGTCGATGCAGGCTGGCATCGGCGACGTGGAAGAGCAGGTCTCGCGCTACAACAAGGCCGCGAAGGTGGCGAAGAGGCCGGAGCTCTCGCTTGCGCAGTTCACCCGAGGCGACCAGATCTACGTCAGCGAGCTTATCGAGGCCATGGAGCCGAAGGTCGTCTACAAGATGCGCCAGAAGGACCCGCGGTTCAAGAAGTTCTCCGCAGGCGTGCGCCAGCAGGTCAACGCGGGAATCCCGGTCTTCTGGGGCGTGACGCTCGGGATGTTCCCGGAGCGCGGCGTGAACCCGCAGACCTCGGGCGGCCACATGCGCCTCATAATCGGCTACAACGACAAGAAGAAGGAAATCCTCTACTCCGACACGTGGGGAGAAGGCCATGAACTCAAGCGGATGCCGGAAGACTGGGCCTTCGCAATCACGCATGACGCGTTTTTCCTGAAGCCAAGATGATGTGGCGCAGGACATGGAAAATATGGTAGAATATCGGTAATGTTGCTGAAGATAGAGAACCTTGACGTTTCATACCGCAGCGACGACGGCACCGTAACCGCCGCCGCCCGCGACGTCAGCCTTGAGCTTGAGCGCGGAGAGGTCCTTGGCGTGGTCGGCGAGTCCGGCTCGGGGAAGTCGTCTGTTGCGATGTCGGTGGCAAGGCTCCTGCCGAGCCCGCCTGCGTTCTATCCGGCGGGGCGGATCCTGCTGGACGGAGAGGACATCCTTTCGATGCCGCTGCCGCGCCTGCGCGAGATAAGGGGCTCGAAGGTGGGCGTCGTCTTCCAGGACCCGATGGGTTCCCTCTCGCCGCTACATCGCATATGCGACCAGCTGACCGAGACGGTGCATCTCCACAGGAAAGTATCGAAGGCCGCCGCCCGCCAGCTGGCCCTTGAATGGCTTGAGAAGGTTCGCGGAGGCTTGCGCATGGCGACGGTGGAATGGGCGGCGGCGTATCCGCACGAGCTCTCCGGCGGAATGCAGCAGCGCGTCATGATCGCGATGGCCCTTATGCTTGAACCCGACCTTCTCATCGCCGACGAGCCGACTACCGCCCTCGACGTCACGGTCCAGGCGCAGGTCCTGCGTCTCATGGCCGAGCTCCATAGGTCCAATAGCGCCATCCTCCTCATTACGCACGACCTTGGCGTCGTTTCGCAGATGGCCACGCGCCTTGCTGTGATGAAGGACGGCGTAGTCGTGGAGAAGTCGGATTCGCCGCTTGAGTTCTTTGCGCATCCACAGCACCCTTATTCGCAGGCCCTTGTCGGCGAGGCGAGGAAAACGGAGTTGAAATGAAGAGAATAGGCATCATAGGCGCGGGGCGCTTTGGAATGGCTCTTGCCGAGTCTCTTGCAAACGCGGGGACGGAGGTGCTGCTCATAGACAGGAACCGGCCCGCGATGCAGAACGCCAGCGAATTCGCGACGGCGCTCCAGGGCGACGCCACGCAGGCGCACGTCCTCGAGGAGGCGGGCTTCGCGGAGTGCGACGTAGTGGTCGTAGCCATCGGCTCCAACATCGAGGCGTCGATGATGGCGACCGCCAACAGCAAGGAGCTCGGGGTCCCGAACGTGGTCGCGAAGGCGACGAGCGAGCTGCACGGAAAGATCCTGCGCAGGATCGGCGCCGACTCCGTCATATATCCCGACCGCGACAGCGCGCACAGGCTCGCGATGTCGATAGCGAACCACGACGTAGTTGATTTCCTCGAAGTCTCGGAGGGCTACTCGATAGCGGAGATAGACGTACCGGACGGGATCCGCAACATGACGCTTGCGGAGGCTGACCTCCGGAAAAAGAGAGGCGTCACCGTTCTTTGCATCCGCCGCGCCGATTCCGATCCGAAGAGGCCACGCAAAGTGGTCATCCCGCAGCCGAACGACGTCATCCAGGGCGACGACCGCCTGATTGTCTTCGGCGAGACAAAGAAGCTCGACTCGCTCGCGTCGTGAAGCTGGTTGCGAAGGGGAAGCGCGTCATATCCGGAACGCACCGCGTCTCGGGGAACAAGAACGCCGCGCTTCCAATGATCGCAGCGGCACTGCTCACGAAGGAACCTGTCACGATAGAGAACGTCCCCGACATCGCGGACGTGAGGGCCATGCTCGACGCCGCCAAGGGGTTTGGAGTCTCCGTATCCCGCGATTTGGCTGCCGACAGGGTAACGCTGGAGGCGGCTCGCCTCAGGTCTGCGCACATTGCGCCGGAGCTCGCAGGAAAGCTTCGGACGAGCTTCCTTTTCGCAGGCCCTCTTCTTGCGCGCCTCGGCCGCGCGTCGTTGCCGCCGCCCGGGGGCGACTCCATCGGGATGCGGCGGCTTGACACCCACTTTGCGGGCTTTCGCGCCCTTGGTGCCGTGGCCTCTGCCGGGAAGAAGGCCCTCTCCTTGCGCGGCGAACTGCATGGAGCCAAGATGCTCCTTGACGAAGCCTCGGTGACGGCGACAGAGAACATCCTCATGGCCTCCGTGCTGGCCGAGGGGAAGACCGTCATCTACAACGCTGCGTGCGAGCCGCACGTCTCTGATCTCGCGGCAATGCTGAACGCCATGGGGGCGAAGATATCCGGCGCGGGAACGAACAGGATCGAAGTTGAGGGCGTTGCGAGTCTCCATGGCGCGACGGTCCGCGTAGGCTGCGACTACATAGAGGCCGGAAGCTATCTTGCGGCGGCGGCAGCTACCGGCGGCGAGCTCCTCCTTACGAACATAGACCCGGAGCCGTTTGAAGTTCTGGAGGGGACGTTCGCAAGATTCGGCGTGACGTGGAAGATAGACCGCGCGGCAGGGACGCTGAAGTATTCGCCGAGGCGCCGCCTCAAGATGAAATACGACCTCGGCGACGCGATACCTTCTGTCGCCGACGGCCCGTGGCCGGCGTTTCCATCGGACCTCATGGGCGTTCTCATAGTCCTTGCGACGCAGACGCGCGGCACTTGCCTCTTTTTCGAAAAGATGTTCGAAAGCCGACTCTACTTCGTCGACCAGCTCCGTCAGATGGGGGCGAAGATCGTGCAGTGCGACCCGCACCGCGTAGTGGTGACGGGGCCTTCCCAGCTTTTCGGCGGGACTAAGCACGCAAACGACATCCGGGCCGGAATATCGCTTCTCATCGCCGCGCTCTGCGCGAAGGGCGAGTCGGTCATACTCAACGCGGAGACTATCGACAGAGGGTATGTCGCGGTAGAGAAGCGCTTTGGCGCCCTTGGCGCCGAGATCGCGCGGTCGTGAACGAAAGGAGGTTGGACCATGGAAAAGGAACGCGTAGGCATATACGGAGGCAGCTTCAACCCGGTCCACTACGGACATGTCAATGTGGCGAAGAGGGCCATAGAGGACCTTCGTCTCGACAGGCTCGTCGTCGTTCCGGCAAACGTGAGCCCCTTCAAGACTGACTCCGCCAAAAGCCCGCTCTGGGATCGGCTTGAACTTGTGCGCGCCGCGTTCGCAGGCGTGGAAAAGGCCGTTGTCGATGAGTGCGAGATCGTAAGGGGCGGAGTCTCCTATACAATCGACACCGTGCGCGACATCATTGCCCGCGACGCTTCGGCGTCGCCGCGCGAAAGGGAGTATTTCTTCATTATCGGAGAGGACTCGCTTGCCGGGCTTCCCAAGTGGAAGGAGATTGAAGAGCTCAAGAAGCTTGTCGTCTTCAAGGCTTATCCTCGCACCCCTGAGTCGTCCACCGAGATAAGGGAGCTTTTCGAGCGCAACGCCGTCACGATCAACGGAGACGAGGCGATAGCGCGCGCCGTCCGCAACGGAATCGTCAGGAAGAACGGCTTTTGCCCGTGCCGGCTGCAGAAGCTCCCCGAGTTCTTCTGCCCGTGCGACGAGTTCAAGGGCCAGCTTCGCGACGAGTCTTTCCACGGGCTCTGCCACTGCCGGCTCTATCTCAAGCCATGAGAGTTGCCGTCATAGGAGTCGGGGGCGTAGGCAGCTGGTGCACGGAGGCGCTTCTCAGAAGCGGCATAGACGACCTCGTTCTCGTTGACGACGACGTAGTAGCTTCGTCAAACCTCAACAGGCAGTGCGAAGCGACGTCGGCGACCGT
>JBGUVV010000359.1:0-7918 GCA_045220525.1 Kiritimatiellia bacterium | reverse complement strand
TTGAAACGTCAGCGTTAATTTATGGTATAATACTCAACAATAAAAAGCACTTATAACACAAAATCAAGGAGGTCTACGTGAAACATTCGAGAATGCAGTTCCTTGTCGCGATTGCCGCGGTTGTCGTCGGCATGCTCGGCCTTCAGGCAAAAACAGTGGCATGGTACCACTTCAACGAGGGCGAGAACGGGTACGCGCCTACGGGTTATCCTGCCATTGTCACAAACGCGGCTGCGCCCGGCACGTTGACAGGCCGCCCATATCGACAGACCGGCTGCATGTCCTTTGGCGGTGCTGCTGGCGCAAATCTGCCAACTTACACCAACGCATTCTCTTCCAGCATGACGTGGTATGATCCCGTGACAGGGGAACGTGCTACGGACGGCAAGGGGATGTATTTCTCCACGGCGGGTGGCGACGGCTCCGGCAACGGTTCGGCTGTACTCGTTACCGACGATAATGCGCTCCATTGCGAACGCATCACGGTGGAGTGCATGATGAAGGTTGCGCTTGGCGCCAACAAGACAGCGCTGGCTTCCTGGACGCATCTCTTGACAATGCGCAACGCAGACCAGGCATCGACTCCAAGCAATACGAAGAACATTAAGGCGTGGGGGATGATTGTCAACACATCTGGAAATCTTGTCGTGCAGGCGCAGGTTCCCCTGTCGGATGGTTCTGCCGCAGATACAAGCCTGTCTATGACGGATATCTATACATCGGGCGTGAATCTTGCCGACGGGAATTGGCATCATGTCGCCATCACCTATGATCAAACGACCATGCGCGTCTATATCGACTACGCGCTGAGGGCAAGCAGGGAGTGGACCCATGGATTGACCTACGGGACGGCCAGCAAGAACCGCCTTTGCATCGGAACATTTGACGCCACCACTTATGGCAGGTGGCAGGGATTCATCGACGAGGTGCGTATTTCAGACGAGGCTTTGCCGCCAGAGCAGTTCCTTCGGATTGTTGATGTTGCAGCATATACGGCGACGGATGCAGATACGGTGCTCTATCTTCCGTTCAACAGCACGGACTTTACACCTTTCAACAGCGCCACATCAGCCGTTGCCAGCATGGTTGACATGAGGCTGAGTACGGATTCCAAAGGCGTCTATCCGCGATTTGACGCTGGCGTGTCGGCTGTAGTCTCCAACGAACTCCATTCAGGCATCTTCGCGGCAAACACCATCATGAACGAAGGATGCTGGACGTACACCAACAATCCCGCCTACCCGGAGTACGCAAGGTATATCATTATTGACGACTTCTCGAAGAACAACAATACGCATCTCATTACGTCTGGTGACTTTACGGCGGAGTTCTTCCTCAAGGTGCCAACGACCCCGAAAAGCACTTCTCGTGTCTTGGTCGAAAATACCGGTGCAAAAGGAGCGGGAAACATTCAGCTCACGGTTACCGCAAACTATCTTTACTGCACCTTGTATTCGCAGGAGGAAATTGACAAATACGAAGCGGGAACGGTGAGCAGTATGACAGCAACCGATCTCTACACGCCCGTCAGCAACATTGTGGGAGGAGACTGGCACCATGTCGCCCTTGTTGTCGACAAAACGAACCAGAGGGCGGCGCTCTACCTGGACGGGAAGTCTGTGCGAATAGTTGAAAACTTCGTGTTGGCATCGGGTGTCAGTACGCACTCAAATAATGACTATAGGTTCCTCAAGATTGGCGAGGGCTGGGGCGGCAGCAGCGCGACAGCGATTCACGGCCTTTCCATCGACGAGTTCCGAATCACGCGCCGTGCGCTTGCGCCGCAGGAGTTCTTGTCGAAGGGAGTGGCATCGGATGCATTGGCGCGCGAGGAGCTTGAAAATGGAACTACGCGCGCATGGATCGCTTTCGAGGGGGATTTGAGCGTCGGGCCAGAGGGATCTTCAATCGTGGGATCTTCCAATGCCAGCACGGTCAGCATGACTTATTCTTCGGATGTTCCGGGAGTTCCGGGAGGGAAATTGCTGGACGGGAATAACAATGTGATCCGTGAGGCCAATCTCTCTTCGATGTGCTTCTCCGGTGCTTATGGTTCTAGCGACACATCGCCCGACACCGCATCGCAGAGGCTGTTCTTTGGCCGTAATGTCCTGCTTGAGAGGGATATGAAGTCGATGACGGTCGAGTTCTTCATGAAGGGAACGAGGAACGCGGCGAAGGGATGGGCGACCATTCTCCGCATGTACGGCAACGACACGGGGTCGGATTCGAGTCCATTCAGAAGGTTGTGGTCGTTAGGTTACAAGGATGCGGCAGGACACATCTATGTAATTAAAGACATCAATGACGCCTCTCAAACTTCGTTCTACCCTGACGACAACGTCAGCCTGGCCGACGGAAGATGGCACCATATTGCCGTCACGTTTGCGCCTGACGGCACCGGCAAGACGCTCTGCAACGTCTACAAGGACTACAAGCCGCTCGGCTCGCAGCACACATTCAACGGCGAGATGGAATGTGACGACTACGGCGCGTCCAGCATGGCCATCGGCTCGCGGTACAACGGCTACATCGACGAGGTTCGCGTCTCGAAGGGCGTGCTGACCGTTGCCGAGATGCTGCATGTCGAGAAGAACGGCGCGGTAATCCTTATTCGCTGACATGGAGCTGACGAGGCGATCCTTTATCGGCGGTGCTGCGGCGTTCGGAGCACTGCCGGTCATGCGGCTGTCGGCGGCGTATGCGCCGTCGCGCAAGCCGAAGATGTCGTTCGGCGTGGTGAGCGACATCCATGTGAGGATCGCGCCGGACGGCAACGGCATGCTCAAAAGCCACGACTGCAGCGCGTTCATCCATGCGCTTGAATGGTTCCGCGACCAGAAGGTCGATGCCGTCATGCTTGCGGGCGACATTGCCGACACCGGCCTTGTGGCGGAACTGGAGGCCGTCGCGGCGGCATGGTGGAAGGTGTTCCCCGGCTCAAAGGCGCCGGACGGGCGGCATGTCGAGCGCGTCTTCATCACCGGCAACCACGACTGGGACGCCTATACATACGACGGCGGCGTGTTCGTGTCAAAGCTCTATCCTGACGAGGCGGAGCGCAACCGCAACCTTCTATGCCGCGACCTGAAGGGCTGCTGGGAGCGCATCATGCAGGAACCCTACGTGCCCGTCTACCGCAAGGACGTGAAGGGCTACTCCTTCGTCGGCGCGCATTGGCAGGACGAGCCGTGCCACCCGAAGTGTGAGACTGCGTTCCGCCACGTCGGCAAGTGGTTTGCCGAGAACGGCGCGAAGCTCGATCCGTCGAAGCCGTTCTTCTATTGCCAGCATGCGCATCTCCAGAACACGGTCTACGGCTCTTGGGCGTGGGGACACGACTCGGGCGAGACGACCGCCGCGCTGATGGCGTTTCCGAACGCCGTCGCGTTCTCCGGCCATTCGCACTACAGCCTTACGGACGACCGTTCGATATGGCAGGGCGGCTTCACGTCGCTCGGCACTGCGTCGCTCCGCGCATGTGCGACGCCGGGCGACGAGCTTCATCCCGATTCGGGCTACGAGAACTCCTGGGGCGGACAGAATGCGTTCAAGGCGATGCGTCCGATTCCGGAGACGAGCCAGCAGGGCATGCTGGTGCGCGTCTTCGGCGACTGCATTGCGTTTACGCGGCGCGATTTCTCGATAGACAAGATGCTCGGCGGCGACTGGGTGATGCTGCTTCCGGCCGCGAAGTCGAAGGTGTTTTCGTTCGAGGCGCGCCGTGCGAAGGAGAAGTCGCCGGCGTTTCCCGCAGGCGCGGCGCTTTCAGTCGCAAAGGTCGAGGCTACGAACAGGGGCGGAAAGGCGAAGGTCAACGGAGTAAAGAAGATCGTTCCGCAGGAGAAAAAGCCCGCCGTCCGGATTCAATTCCCGCAGGCCGACGCAGTGCGCGCCACGCGACCGTTCTTCTACGAGGCGACATTCTCTTCGCAGGGAGGGGCGTCAGTTGTAAAGCGCATGGTCGCGACTAATTTGTTCAAGCCGGACGACGAGTATTGGACGGGGAAGGGCGAGACGATGACCGTCTGCCTCGACCAGTTGCCTACCGCGCCGCTCAAGATCGAGTTGGCGGCGGTGTCGGCGCTTGGCAACAGGAGCCGTCCGCTCGTCGCGGCGTTGTAATGGCCAAGATGTTTTGTCGTAATGAGGGAATGCGAGGTAACGGTGAATAGGCGAGAATTCATGATGCTTGGTGCGGCGGGAGTCGCCGCTGCCGGAGTCAAGGTGCGCGGGGAGGAGCGCGTCGCAAGGCACGATGCACCGCCTCGCAACAGGCGGCCATATGCCGGACTGGACTGGTCGAAGGCCGTAAAGGTCAAGACCACGTCTCACGGCCACTGCATGAGCCAATGGTACCTCGACCAGTACCTGAAGCGCGGGTTCGGGCTTATCACGATGTCCAACTACTATCCAAGTGCGCCGTGGTGCCCCGCTGCGAAGATGACAAAGAACTACTGGCGGCTCCACCACGACCATCCCGTCATGGTGAACGGCAAGCGTGTGGAAGGCCCGTTCGACTGGAACAAGATCATAAAGCCCTGGAGCAATACGCTTTCCGCAAAGGACGCGGCGAGGTTCCCGGCTTGGTCGGCGAAGTATCCGTTCGTAGAAGGGGAGAAGATCTTCAAGCCGCTCCCGAAGGGCGTCCTTGAGGCGCCGAACGCGGAGCACCACAACTTCCTTCTGGAGGACGGCAAGCCGGCTGTGAACCTGCACATCTGCTCGCCTGGCTCCACGTTCGCCTCCGGCACGTTTGACGCACACAATCTTTCCAAGACTGTCTCGCATGGCTATAACTATGGCTCCGGCGAGTTCTGGGGCACGGCAATCGACAGGATGATTGCGGGCATGATCTATCCAGACGGCGGCGGCGTGACGATAAACCACCCGAGCTGGACGAAGCTCGACCGCGAGTTGATGCTGAAGATGCTCGACCACGATCCGCGCGTCCTTGGCATCGAGGTGATCGAGGCCGGCGGCTACAACAGCGAGAAATACTGGGACTGGGCGCTTTCGACTGGCCGCCAGTGCTTCGGCTTTTTCGTGCCCGACTGGACGGTGGACAAGAAGACGTTTGGCGTGAATGTCCTGTGCGTCAAGGAGAAGACCGTCCATGCCTGCCTCAAGGCATACCGCGACGGCGACTTCTACGGCGCCTTGAACGGCCTCGACGAACTTGCCTTCACGCGCATCGCGTTCGACGGCAAGACGGTTACGGCGGCGACTGACAAGCCCGCGCGGTTCGAGGTCATAACATCGCGCGGCGTCGTGAAGGAGGCGAAGGGCTCCGAAGTTTCGTGGACTGTCGAGGCCGAGAAGTACTGGCAGGGACCGGGTCTTCACATTTTCGCCCGTGTCAAGGCGTATGCGGTGGATGGCTCCGGCGAGGAGCTTTTCTCACAGCCGTTCATGCTCGTGTGAGAAGTTGCATATGGGAAAGAGAGACTGACATGACAAGAAGATCGTTTATCGGAGGCACGGCGGCCTTGGCGGCAAGCGGCGCGCTTGGAGCGGCGCGCCCGCCAGCTCCGGGCTTTTCTGGCAAGCTTGGGAATGTCCGCGCCGTGTACCTGCCCTGGGGCCACAACATGTGGGGCGAGTCGCTTCCGGAGGGAGTGAAAGCGATAAAGGGCGGGTATCTCTGCAACGACCACTGCAAGTTCGACGAGACGATGTGGCGGAAGGTCGTTGACCGGCTTGTGCTGCGCAAGATGAACCTTGCGGTCATAGACCTCGGAGAGTTCCCGATCTATCCGAGCCATCCCGAGCTGGCCGTGAAGGGGTCTCGCTCGCCCGACTGGATTCGTGGCGAAGTGCGCAGGCTCAGGAAGCTTGGCATCGAGGCGATCCCGAAGCTCAACTTCTCCACGGCGCACGATGCCTGGCTCGGCGAGTATGGCCGCATGGTTACGACAAAGCCGTATTACCAGGCCTGCCGCGACATCATCCGCGACGCGGCCGAGATGTTCGACCATCCGCGTTTTCTGCACATCGGCTACGACGAGGAGCGCATTTCGCACCAGAAGGGGTTCCAGTGCATCCGTACCGACGAGGTGTGGTGGCATGATTTCCTCTGGTTCGTGAAGACCGTGGAGGACGAGGGCATGCGCCCCTGGATGTGGAGCGACTACGGCTGGAAGCACGACGACTTCGTGGAGAAGTGCCCGAAGAGCGTAGTTCACAACAACTGGTACTACGACGAAGAGCTGGACGGCTTCGACCTCGCGGCCATGAAGCCCAAAGCCAGCAGCCGTCCATACGTAGAGCTTTTCCTGAAACTCGACAAGGCCGGGTTCGACCAGGTGCCGTGTTCCTCGAACTGGCGCTCGCCGACACGTATCAAGGCCGGCGTCAACAACGACGAGTGCATGGCGAACATGGTGAAGTTCTGCCGCGCAAACCTGTCGCCGTCGCTATTGAAGGGCTTCCTTATGGCGCCATGGGCCGGCGACTACGACGAAAAGGACTTTCTGAAAGTCATTTTCGACGGCATCGACCAGCTTGCCGCCGCGTTGTAGCCATGGCACGCAGGGAGAAAAACACATGAGCACTACGAGAAGAAGTTTCATAGGTTGCGCAGGCGCGGCGTTCGCGGCGCTTGCGGGAAGGGGCCTTGCCGCTGCGCAGGGCGCAGGGCTGGCCGCGGGGAAGAGGCGGCTGAGAATCGGAATCGCCAGCGACATCCACGTCACGAACGAGGAGTCGGCCCAGCGCTTCAAGGCGGCGCTTGAGTATTTCCGCTCTATCGGCGTTGACGGGGTGTGCATCCCGGGCGACCTCGCCGATGGCGGCGTAAAGCCGCAGCTTGCAATCGTCGCGGACACGTGGTTCAAGGTGTTCCCCGACAACAAGGGCGACGGCGGCAAGTATGTCGAGAAGCTTTTCATCTACGGCAACCACGACATCGGCGGCCACAAGTATTCGTATCCAGAGGGCAAGACGAAAAGCAAGGAGTGGATGGACGCAAACGCCACCCAGCTCGGCGACCACAGAAAGGTCTTCTGGGAGGAGCTTTTCAAGGAACCGTGGGAGCCGATCTGGAAAAAGTCGGTGAACGGCTACACCTTCGTCGGCGGCAGCTGGAGCCGCGGCCCGTTCCATGTGGACGGCGCGCCGCAGTGGCTGAGGAACCATGCCGACGAGCTTCGCGGCGAAAAGCCGTTCTTCTACATACAGCATCCGCATCCGAAGGGGACGATCCCCTACGTCTGGAGCGGCGACGACGGGACGATCACCGCGGCGCTCAGGGAGTTTCCCAACGCGGTTGCGTTGACCGGGCATTCCCACGCGGCGATAGTCGACGAGCGCTCGATCTGGCAGGGCGAGTTCACCTGCATCAACGCAGGCTCCCTTCGCTACACGAGCGTCAACGGCGGTCGCGAGAACTCGCGGACATTCGGCGTCGAGGACCCGAAGACGTCGCAGATGTTCTTCATCTGGGCGCCGGACGGCGCGCCGACGCTGACTATGGACGTCTATGACGACGCCATCGTCTTTGCGCGCTACGACGTCGCCTGCCGCGAGCCGATTGGGGAGGAATGGGTCGTGCCGTGGTCGAACGGCACGGGCCACGACTATTCGTTCGCCGACCGAGCCAAGAGGCTGCAGGTTCCGCAGTTCGCGCCGAACGCGAAGGTGACGGTCTCGGAGCGCCGCGGCAAGAACCGCCGCAAGGAGGACGTCGACCAGGTCGTCGTCGAGTTCCCCAACGTGCGGAAAATGGAGGGCAGCCTTGCGCGCGCCTACGACTTCGAGGTCACGTGCGAGGTTCGCGACTTCGACGTGGAGCGTTCCCATCTCGTGAAGCGCGTCTTCTCGCCGAAGTTCTACCTGCCGGAGTCGAAGGACTCGAAGACGGTGACGTGCGTGTTCGCGAAAGACGAGCTTCCGAAACCGTTCAAGGTGAACGACGGGC
>JBGUVV010000358.1:0-2314 GCA_045220525.1 Kiritimatiellia bacterium | reverse complement strand
TGCGCTGCACCCCTGTAGCCACCGCTTCGCGGCTCGCCTTCGGCTCGGGGGATACGGTTGTTGGTTGCTGAGACACTTCCAACGCATATGCGTTGGCCGTACTCCGGCGGTGGCGATCCCTTCGCTAGCTCTCGTGCAACCCCCACGCCTTCGCTACCGCACACCGAGACGCTACGGCTTTAAAGATTATGGAGTGAAATGTCAGCCTAACGCATGAAACGCAAGAAACTTTGCCTCATAACGCCTGAAAGCGCTTGGCCCTCCAAAGAATTTATATTCGCTGTCCGTAAGCGGGATATCCTCTTTGATTTTTATCGCAACGAGATTAAGAGTGCATATCAAGTCAGCCAGTTGGAACAGCATGTAACGACGAGGCTGAACGTCCTCCGCAAATTCAACCTTGTCACCCAAAGTCGTGAACGACCGCTGGAGAATCTTCGTAATAGGGGATTGCCCGCAATCGTAATACACTTTAACCCTGTCCACATCTGACAACTGCGATTCATGTTCCGCAATGAATTTGTCAAGCTGCTCCTGCAACTTGCTGACAATCTGCAATGAAGAATTCAAGTATTTCTTATCAACGCAAAGGCAATGCCATTTAAAGTTTATATGCCGCGCAAACGTCATCATGCGGTTGTATATCTTTCCGCGATGATGCCGCGACAGGAATTCATACCCCTTCTCCCTCCTGATCAACGGCCCAGCATGGAAAACAAACGCCTCTGGATCGAGACCAAGGTCACTTATACTTCGGTTGAAGTCCTTTATTTGTCGTGCAATATCATCGGCTTGGTCGTGAAAAACCATACCGACGATATAAAAGCGTGAATCAGAATCGGGATACTGAAAGCGCCCCGATTCGTCAACAAACACGCTTAACGACCTTTTTGACTCCATCTTGCAAAGTCCAATAAACGAAAGCGGCGAGAATTTCTTCCCGCCACTAACACGGGGACAGATTCCCCGCCTCAAGAGGATCCCCTCCTTTTGGCTGAGATCGCCGATATTATAGCAAATCTCTTGTCTTAGACGCAAGTATGAATTTTAAATGTGCTTTGCCACGCCCAATATGCCCGCTCCGGGTCGGGAAGCACCCCGCATAGCGCCCGCTTCGCGGCTCACTTCGTTCGGGGGATACGCACGCTCGGTCTCGTTCACTTCGGACCTCGTTGCGCCTTTCGCGCTTAGACAAACAACCGTTCTCAGCCTGCCTTGCCTCGGCATCTATCGTTGGTTGCGTGCAAAGCTTCTCATACGGCGCCGAGTCCTCCGTATTCCTCACTCGCGTCACGCAGGCCCTTGCGGCTGCTGCGCAGTTCGCGCTTCGCGCTCAGCCAACCCGACGCCTTCGGCGCGGGTGCATCTCCCTCCCCTTCGCCGCCGCACAAAATCGTTGCGCCCAGAAGCGGAGGGGTATTATGCCAGAAATGCCGACGACACCCGATGCTAAAAATAAGGTAGGTGAGGAGCGGACGCGAGGGGTCGAGTGCCGAGCTGAGCGACACGCGGAGGAGTGATGAGGCGTGGGGTTCGCCGGAGTGGGCGATGGCCGCACGGGAGACTTTTCGACGGTCTGGCATGGCTGGCGACGCCTTGATTCACCTCGGTTAGGTATAGGCGGTCAGCAAAAGCCCTGCGTGAGATTCACCTAAAGTACGCCATGCCAGGGGGACCGTCGAAAAACGGGTCGGGCGGTCAGCGCCCACGGAGGCATCACGCCGCGACGGTTGCGTATCGCCAGAGGCCGAAGGCCGAGCCGCCAACGGCGGTCGCTAGAGGCGTGAGAAACTTGCCGCACGCTGACAGGCAAGGGCAACGATAGCGCGGCGAAACTTGCTGCACGCTGACAGGCAAGTATAACAAACGGCGCGGCTTAGAGCTCTACGTGCGCTTCGCCTGCCCACACTGGCTCGCCAGCAACGACAAGCGAGCCATCGCGCGCGACACCTCCGCACTCGCCGCGCACCGTCGGCTCCGCGCCATCCTGCTGACGCACGCCCACTACCCGCCCCTTAAGGCAGTCCCGCGCCGCAATGCGCGGCCAAAGCGCCGCAAAGCCGTCGCGCCGCCAAACCGCAAGAAGCCGCGAAAGCGCCGCGAGGACGGCATCACGCACCGCATCTCGCGCGACGTCCGCGCCAAGGAGCGCAAGCGAAGTCGCGCGCGGCGCAATCTCCGGCGCAAATTCGCGCTGGCGCACATTCACGCCAATGCCGACGATTGCCGCCTCGCCATTCAACTCGCAGAGAATGCCCGCGAGCTTCCGCCCGCCGGCGAGGACGTCGTTGGGCCACTTGACCGCAAGCGCGCC
>JBGUVV010000357.1:0-2962 GCA_045220525.1 Kiritimatiellia bacterium | reverse complement strand
GGCGAGTCGAGAGCAGCGCGCCAATCATTTTGTCAAGTCGTGCAAACTCGCGTCTGTGTCCGGTTTCGCCCGCGATGGCCCTCGCCTCGTCGCGCAGCTTGTTGAGCGCCGCCTCCCCGCCAGACGAGAATTCGGCTTCAAGTTTTTCCTCTATCGCTTCTGCTCCAAGACATTTGTCGACGCCTCCTTGCGTCTTGTCGGGCTCCAGGTTCTCCAGCACGGCCCTGGCATGGGACGACACGCACAGACCTTCGATAAAAGGATAGTCCGACTCCAGCGATCCGGTTGTCGCCAGAAAATGCAACATCACGCCCGGCAACTTCACCTTTCGAGTGTACTTGTACCCTAGAAAGACATGTCCGTTGTTCGGTCCGTACTCAAATGCAGTCCTATGTGAAAGCCTCGCTCCAGGCCAAAGGCGCCCGACAATCGTCCAGAGATTGCGGCGAATGATATTCTCGGCCTTGTCCGTAAGATTCGTCGTATATATCCTTGGAGCAATGCGAACAACCTTGCCTTCGCGCTTTAGACGAGAAAGCAGATTAGCCACTTCCGGGCGTGACGATCCCACGATAATTTCGTTCAGAATTCGAAGATTTTTTTCTAACATCATGCCGAAAACCCCTTTCCCCGCAAATATTTTTCCAACATAATACCATATTCCGGGATTATTTTCAATCATTCAACCACATGCAAGAAACATCTCCTGTTTCTCCTGCTCTTTGTGGCTAAACACGAACGAAGCCACGCCGGGTTCGTGATTCGCGGTGAAGCCGCCGCAATTGTCAGTCGGTGACGACGACGGTTTCGATGCCGAGGGCGCGACCAAGCTTCTTAAGTTCCGCCGCGTGGTGTCCGACGCCAAGCGCGAAATGGTGCGTCGGGCCTTCCATCGACCAACGGCGAAGGAATGTGCGGACGTCTGGCTTGAAAAGTCCGTGCGTGTTGGTGTTGCCCGTCGGCGGAATCGGACCTGCAAGCGACTCGCCTTCCGCGACGATGAACTTAAACGAGCCATCCGCCTTGAGCCCCAGGGACATCATGGTAATCGGCCCTTCCTTGATGTTGAACTCCACGCCCGCGCCGCTGCCGGGCTTGCCGTGGTACTTCTTCAGGGAACGCAGGACAGGCTTTTTCGCCGCGATGTTGAGATGGTGCGGGCCGTCGTGCCCGACGAGCACCGTGCCGCGCTCGAAATCGATCGGGTGGAACTCCGCGAAGCTGCCGCCGATTTCAAGACGGTCGAAGATCATCATCGCAATGCAGTTCTTGAGGTCGAACTCTCCGCACATCGGAAAACCCGCCGCCGTGAGAAGCGAATTACCGACGATGAAGTTCGTGACGAGCTCGCGCGTCTGCGACCCCTCCTCACCCTCGTAGTAGTATGCGAAGCCGTCGAGATTACGCTTCTCGATGAACTTCTCAAGGGCGACGGCGGCCTTCGCCGCAACGTCGAGATCGTGCGCGGTCAGCTTCTCAGTCCATGGGTCGGAAACAGGATCAGGCGTATCGAAGAACGACAATATCCGCTTTTTCATCTGTTCCACATCCCCCGCCTTCGCCAAGGCTTCGGCGGGCAAGCCGTTACCCGTTCCCAGTTCCCTATAAAACCCCATTATCTCATCAGGTTCGCAGAGCGCAACATGGCAGCCAAAAGTGCGCGAGACTGCCGTCGGATCGACCTGGAGGTCGTACATCGCCTCAAGGACATGCCCCATAAGCCCTATGCGCGCACGGCGCAAGTCGTGTAGGACATGCGCGACGGCGCACCACTGGCGGATTTCCTCGGCAGCTCCCTGCGAAGTTCGAGTTTCTCCAACTACAACTCTGGACTCCAACTCTCCTAACTTCCCAATAATCACATCCGCAACGGGGCGGCCATAGCGAATCGCGACGCCAGTGAACTCCGGCACGGAGCAAAGGTCGTCGTTGTAGAGCTGCTTGTAGATCGTCGCATGCTCGTAGTCAAGCCTCGAATCTGGCTGAAGCGCGACAAGCACTATCGGGCACTTCAGCTCCCGCACAAACGGCGCGAACGTCGAACTTGTCGCATACGTCACCATGTCGACGAAAAGAAGGTCAAGGTCGGCTGCCTTCATCGCAGGGATCAGCGACGCCGCCTTCTCCGGATTGTCCGATATTCCAAATGACGTGACCTTGACCTGATGCGCCGCGACGCTCTTCTCGAAAACCTCCGCCTTTTTGAGCATGTCGTCGTAAAGCCCAGGACACTGCTTCCAGTACGTGTCGAGCCCAACCGACACGACGCCCACGTTCGCCGTCAGCGGCTTGCGGCGTTCGACCCTGAGAGGTGCGTCCGCGAAAACGCCTGCACAACAAAATGCCACGAATGCAACGATGAATACTTTGCGCATCGATATGCTGTCCTTTCCAAGTGTTTCGCGAGAATGATAGCATATTAAGCCAAAGGCGAACAATGCTTATTTTTGACACACTTGCGCTTTTTGGCAAAAGTATGGTATCATATGTCCATGCATTCACAACACAAGTATTTTCCGGTCAACGCTGCGCAGAAGGAGTGGGGTCTCTACGCGACTTGCGTAGGGCACTCGAGAAGCGAACCTGGCGCGGCATTTCCGTCCAGAGAACATCCAGACGAATACTATTTCAACTGGCGCATCGGGCGCACGTTGCACGAATGGCAGATAATCTTCATTGAAGAAGGCGAAGGCAACGTAGAACTGAACAATCGGAAGTTCCGCGTTCAGCCAGGTTCGCTCATCGTGCTGCCGCCCGGGTGCTGGCACCGCTACAAACCGAATTCGAAGACAGGATGGACGACGCTCTGGATCGGCTTCAACGGCGACCTCGCCTCGCGGCTTGTCGGAGGCGCGGGATTCGACCCAAACGGCGAGGTACGCAACCTGTCTGACAGCAACCGCTTCCATCGGCTCTTCCTCAACGTCGTCACGGACATTCTCGAGAACGGGCACGACAACGT
>JBGUVV010000356.1:0-2005 GCA_045220525.1 Kiritimatiellia bacterium | reverse complement strand
ACCTCGCTGGTGACGAACATGACGAACACCGCCCTCGCGAAGGGATGCCGGATCGAGCGTGACATCTCGAATCCGCGCCTGAGCGTTCCCCGCACCCTGTCAAAGGTCACGAAGTGCGTGTTCCCGGCCCGGTTGTCGCGCGTCTTGAACATGCCCGGGTCGCACGACGGCCGCCCCGACATGACGACCCGGTGCCGCCCCCTGAGAAGGTCGATGAACTCTTCCGCCGTGCCGGCCTGCCTGCGCATCTCCGCGCGGTTTGACGCAATCGCGTATGTACCGAGGATGTCGTGGCTGTCGGCGTTTCTGGACGGCATCGGCACGCCGGTCTCCACAATGCGCCGCGCCTCGTCCAGCTCAAACGTGGTTCCCTCGATGTAGTTCGAGAAATAGCTTTCGAAAAAAGCGAAAGTAGTGTAGTCGGCATCTGACGCGCAGGCATCCGGGCGTTCCGGAAACTCCGCGTGGCCAAGCCGCTCCAGCAGCTTTCCAAAAAGCTCCACCCTAAAGCTGTCGAACGGCTCGCCGGCGGCGCGCGCCAGGGCGACGCTGGACTTCAGCACATTCGCCGGACGCGTCGAGAGCATCGCCCCCACCATCTTGTCCAGGCGCGCAAAAGAACGCCTCTGCCCAGTCGCGGCGGCCACGGCCCTCGCCTCGTCCCGCAGCTTGTTGAGCGCCTGTTCGCCTCCTGCCGCGAACTCCGCCTCAAGACGTTCCTCCACGGCCTCGACGGGAAGGCACTTCTCGACGCCGCCCTGGGTGCGGTCGGGTTCGAGGTTCTCGAGAATCGCCCTGGCGTGGGAAGATACGCCCAGCCCCGACAGGAACGGGTGGTCCGACGGCAGCGAACCTGGCGTGGCAACGAAGTGGATCGTCACTCCCGGCAGTGAAACCTTGCGGGTATACTTGTATCCAAGAAAGACGTGCCCACCGTGAGGCGCATACTCAAACGCAGTCCTGTAGCTCAGCCTGGCGCCTGGCCAGAGCTTCCCGACAATAGCCCAGAGATTGCGCCTGACAATGTTCTCCGGCAAGTCAGTCAAGTTGGTAGTATATAGACGCGATGCCAACCGAACAACCAGCCCTTTTCGCTTGAGATTAGACAGCAATTTCGCCACCGCAGGATCTGCCGATCCTACGATAACTTCATTTAGCATTTGTAGATTTTTTTCCATCATGAGCAGACGTTCGCCTATTTCCGGTAAATATTTTTCCAACATTATACCAAATCCGCGCATATTTTTCAATCATCGGCAGTCTAAGGCGAGAGGGCTATGGGGCGATTTTTGGTTGCCGCCGCGGAAAAGGGACGAAAAGGACGGAAGGGACAAAAGGGACGGAAGGAGGCGATAAGCCGCCTAGTGCCAATTCTTTTTCTGCTTTATGCTCCAGACCGCCTTGGATATGCGCTCGCGCATCTCGGCGGCGCGAGCGACGAGCTCTTCGGCGGTCGCCGCGCCGTCAAGCCGCGAATAGATCGCCCTGTCCCAGTCTTCGCCGCGCGCGGCGGTTCGCGCCGCGTGCATCCGCTCGCGGACGCCGCCATGCAGCTTGAAGTCCTCTTCCTGCGCGGCAATCATCTTGTCGAGCAGGTATTTCGTCTGCTGGATGACGACGATCATCAGATTGCAGAGCGTCTCCGCCGGGCGCGACTCAAAGAACTGCTTCCAGTCGTCCCAGTCGGCGTGGTTCTTCGCGAAGTCGCGCGCCGCCGTCTTCTTCTCGCTGGCGGCCGGCCATTCCCCGGCGCCATGCGACTTCAGGTAGTCAAGGTAGTCTTCGAGGAGTTCGTCAAGCGTCGCCCGGGCGACGTTGGTCAGCTTAATCTCCGTCTCCTTCGAGGTGCCGCTCGCCGCCGACCCTTCGGCGATGTTCTGCTTGCAGGAGCGCGCGGCCTGCGTCATCTGGTCGAACTGCCGGCCGCATGGGTCGATCTGCCGCGTGAGGAACCGGAGGCAGAACTTCTGTGTGGCGAGCTGAACGACGTTGGCGAGCGCCCACG
>JBGUVV010000355.1:0-4457 GCA_045220525.1 Kiritimatiellia bacterium | reverse complement strand
GTGGAAACCGCATCGCCGCCAACTTGAACAGAATTTGAACTTCGTTCCGCCGCGCACCGAGAGAAACTTGGGGACAGACCCCGCCGCGGTGGGGAGAGACCCCGCCGTCGCTTCATTTTTCGCGGGTTGTTTCGCGTTTTCTGCAACTTATCGCATTTCAAGCCGTTTAGCGATAGCGTAAGTCATACCGCGAGACAGGGGACGCAAAAGCACCTTTGCGGCGTCAAAGCGCGGGTCGGGCGTTACCGGTCGAGCGGCATCTCAATCACGGCTACTGGAGGTGCGGGTCGAGCTGTTCGGCGAGGGAGGTGCGGCGCTCGCGCACGGTGTTGGTCTTGATGGCGCGGTCAACGGCGTAGGGAACGCCCATGAGAAGGACGAGCTTCCTCCCGCGCGTTATCGCCGTGTAGAGGAGGTTTCGCTGGAGCATCACGTAGTGTTGCGTGTGGATGAGGATGACGACCGCCGGATACTCGCTCCCCTGCGACTTGTGGATGGTCGTCGCGTAGGCAAGCACAAGCTCGTCGAGGTCGCCCGGCTCGTAGCGGACGGGACGCCCGTCGAAAGTGACGACAAGAGAGCGTTCGTCGGGGATGACCGCCTTCACGAAGCCGACGTCGCCGTTGTAGACGTCCTTGTCGTAGTTGTTCCTGAGCTGCATCACCCTGTCGCCGACGCGGAAGAGCGTCCCGCCGCGCGAAATAGAATCGCCGCGCGGGTTTAGGGCGCGCTGGAGCTCCGCGTTGAGGTTGTCCGTGCCAAGGGTGTTCCTTCGCATCGGGGTTAGCACCTGTACGTCCTCGAGCGGATCGAGGCCGAACTTGCGGGGAATGCGCTCCGTCATGAACTCTATCGCCCGCTTCACGCACATCTCGGGGTCTTCGCATCGCACGAAGTAGAAGTCGGAGTCTCCGCGCGAGGTCTCGAGCATCTCGCCCGCGTTCACGTGGTGGGCGTTCTTCACGATAAGCCCCGATACGTCCTGGCGGAAGATGAAATTGAGCTTGACCGCCGGAACTGCGTGCGACTTTATGAGGTCTCCGAGAACCGACCCCGGGCCGACCGACGGCAGCTGGTCCGTGTCGCCGACCCACACGACGACGGCCGTGTCGGGGAGGGCCCGCAGGAGCTCGCATGCAAGCTTCACGTCTATCATCGAAGTCTCGTCGAATATGAAGACGTCGCCCTCCAGCCTGTTCTCGGCGTTGAAGGTAAAGCGATTCGTGACCGGGTTCCACTTGAGAAGGCGGTGGATCGTCTGCGCCGTCTCGCCGACGGACTCCGTCATCCTCTTCGCCGCGCGCCCGGTAGGCGCTGCGAGGACAACCCTTAGCTTCTTCACGCCCTTGCAGATCTCTACGAGCGCGCGGATAATAGTCGTCTTGCCGACGCCAGGGCCTCCGGTGATTATCGAGAACTTGGACGAAAGCGAGTTAAAGAGGGCCTCGCGCTGGCTTTCCGCCAGCTTGAAGCGCTGGCGCGACTGCCACCACTCGACCGCCTTCACCGCATCGAACGCGGCGAACGAACGCGGCGCGGCGAGTATCGCCTTCACGCGCCCGGCGACGTCGCGCTCTGAGTAGTAGAGGGAGCGCAGGTAGATGCGGCGAGGCTCTTCGCCCGCAAACGACACGCGCCCGTCGGCGATTTCCGCCGCCAATGCCTCCGAAAGCACCTCCATCGGTATGGCCGTAAGCTCGTGCGCCCTGAGAAGGAGGTCGTTCTCGTATGTCCAGCAGTGCCCGCCCTCCTCGGCCTCCTTTTCGAGCGTGAACGAGATCGACGCGCGCGCCCTGAGCGGCGACTCCTTCGGGATCCCGACGGAAAGCGCGATCTTGTCGGCGGTGGCAAAGCCGATTCCCCAGATGTCGCGGCAAAGCCGGTATGGATCGGCCTTTATTATGGCTATCGCGTCAGGCCCGTACTTGCGCACTATCTTCGTCATCTTCGTGACGGATATGCCGTAGGTCTGGCCGAATATCATGTTCTCGCGCATCGACTCGTTCGCCCGCCAGCTCGCCCGTATCTGCTCGATCTTGGACTTGCCGAGCTTCGGGACTTCGCGGAGGCGGCCGGACTGGTGCTGGAGGACGTGCATCGTCTCCTCGCCAAACGTATCCACGATGCGCTTTGCAAGCACAGGCCCTATCCCCTTTATGAGCCCCGAGGCAAGATACCTCTCGATCCCCTTCAGCGAGCGCGGCGCAACGCAGACGAGGCTCTCGGCCTTGAACTGGCGGCCATGCACCTTGTCGGACACCCAGCGCCCCACGGCCTTCACGTCCTCTCCCTCCCAGACGGCCTGCGCCTTGCCGACGATCGTGATCTCTGGGCTCCGCGCAAGCTCGAACTCGCTCGGCAGCTCCACTCGGAGAACCGTATATCCGCTTTCGTCGTTGTGATAGACGACGCTCTTTACGGTTCCCTCTACCGTCTCCGCGCTCTCGACGGCATCGCTCACGACGGCACCTCGAAAACCATGCGGCGGCCTGTCAAAGGATGGGTGAACGCGAGCTTCACCGCGCGAAGGTGCAGCCCGTCCGCCTTGCGCGCCCCGTATTTGACGTCGCCCACGACCGGATGCCCTGCCTCTGCGAAATGGACGCGTATCTGGTTCTTGCGGCCAGTCTTCAGCGCAACCTCGACTCGCGTATTCCCGCCGCGGAGCGAAATCCTGCGCCACTCCGTCCGAGCGAACTTGGCTCCGTCCCCGCGCCCGACGGACCTCACGCGGTAGCCGTCGTCGTCCTCCTTGAGCCAGCTCTCCATCGCGCCGGACTCTTCCTCGATGCGTCCCTCCACGTCGGCGACATAAGTCTTCTCGGTAAGCTCGCCCCAGCGCTCGCGTATCGCGTCGGCGAGAGAGGCGTCTTTCGCGAACATCATGACTCCGCTCGTCTCGCGGTCGAGGCGATGCACGAGGAAGACCTGCCTGCGGCTCTTGGCCTGGCCCTTCCTCACGTAGGCGTTCAGCATGTTCTCTGCCGTCGGCTGCGCCTCGCGGGCGGCGCGTCCATGAAGGCGAGTATGGGTGGTGAGAAGACCCGCCGGCTTGTCTATGACCACGATGTCGCGGTCTTCATAGACGATCTCGAAGGGAAGGTACTTCGATTTCATGCGCCAAGCATCCGTGATATCCTTGAAACTGCAAGTTGTATCCTGTCGAGGGAAGTCGCGTAGGAAAGCCTCACATACCCGGCGCCGCAAGCCCCGAACGCCGAGCCCGGGACTACGGCAACCCCGAACTCCTTGAGGAGCCTCAGCGCAAACGTCTCGTCGTCAAGGCCGGTGCCGCGGATGTCGGAGAAGAGGTAGAACGCGCCCTCCGGCATCCTCGTCGCAAGCCCGAGGCCGTTCATGGCAGGAACAAGGTAGTCGCGGCGCTTGCGGTATTCGCGGCGCATCTTGGCAACGTCCTTGTCGCCGCGCTCCGCGGCCTCGACCCCGGCCGCCTGAGAGGGCGTGGGGGCCGACATTACGCCATACTGGTGGATCTTCATCATCGCGGCGACTACGTCCTCGGGACCGCAGGCGTAGCCGAGCCTGTAGCCGGTCATAGCCCAGGATTTAGAGAACCCGTTGAGGAGGATCACCCTGTCGCGGTAGCGCGCGAACGACGCGAAGCTCGGCAGAGGCCCTTCGTCGGCGTCCTCGGTGTAGTTAAGCTCAGAATAGACCTCGTCCGCCAGCAAGATGAGATCGTGCCGCTCCGCGAAATCGAGGATTTCCTCCATCCCCCCCCTGCCGAGGACGGCTCCCGTCGGATTGCAGGGGAAGTTGAGGAGGAGCGCCCTCGTCTTGGGCGTAACAAGGCGCTCGAGGTCGGCGACCTTGAGCTTGAAGCCGTCTTCTACCCGCGTCTCGACGCACACGGGAACGGCATGGGCAAGGCGTATCGTCGGCGCGTAGGAGACGAAGCACGGCTCGTGGTAGAGGACTTCGTCGCCCGGCGAGCATATGGCGCGTATCGCAAGGTCAATCGCCTCCGAAACGCCGATCGTGACGAGAACCTCGCGCTCCCAGTCGAATGACGCCGAGAACCGCCGCGAAAGATACCGGCAGATGGCCTGCCTGATTGCAGGCGTGCCGAGGTTGGAGGTGTAGTGTGTCCCGCCGTCCTCTATGCAGGTCACGGCCGCCCTTGATATGTGCCAGGGCGTGTCGAAATCAGGCTCGCCGACGCCGAGGGACACGACGTCCTTCGACTGCGCGACGATGTCGAAGAACTTGCGAATGCCGCTCCTCGGCAGCTCCCTGACATGCGGCGCAACCCTATCTTTCATATCTGAAATCAAACACCCTTTTCACGATGCATATGATATCATTTAAGCCATTGCGCCGTCAACATCTCAAGGCATGTCAGTCCGGCTTCGAAAGTTGTACAATCTCGTGGGTCAAATTGGAAAGGCAAGCTGTCGAGGTGGAGGAAGGAGGTTCTGAAGAAGAAGGACAGGGAC
>JBGUVV010000354.1:0-17663 GCA_045220525.1 Kiritimatiellia bacterium | reverse complement strand
CCGCGCCTCTGCGCCTCTGCGCGAGATAAAAAACCGGCCCGGCAGACGCGCCAAGAGAATCCTGTCCCTTGATTTGGAATCTTTGTTTTTTGAGCCAAGCAGTAGCGATATTGGTGCGGATTTAGTACAATGCGAGGGAAAGTAAGCTTGGGGATTCCGCTTGCCGTGAAAGTTGTGAGCACAGGTCACATAGAGGGCTATGGTCTTGGCCTGGCCATCGACAGATGCGCGTTGCGCCATTCGCGCATTGTCGTGCCGAAGTGTCGTTTGAAGCAGTGCATGAGCTGCGTGGCATCCGAATAGCCGCAGCGGTCGGCGATCTCCGTGATGGTGTAATGGCCGGATGAAAGCTCGGCGCAGACGGCGTTCATGCGCTCCTCTTCGATTGTCCGCCCGACAGACGTCTTGAGCAGTTCGCGGAAGCGCAGGTCAATGAGTGGCCTTGAAACACCGAGATGGGCGGCGACGTCCTTTGGCCCGATTGCTCTCCGGCTGTTCTTGCGTATGAACGCGAGGGCGGACTGGACAAGACGTCCGGACGGCGATGCGGCGAGGGTGGAGCTGCGATGCGTGATGAGCTTGGCAGTGAGGCACGTGATGTGCGGCTTCACGCTCCCGTCCCGCATCAACGAGGAGAGCATCGCTCCCGCAACATAGCCTGAACGCTCCTGGTCGGGTCTGATGCTGGAAAGAGCAGGAATGCAGTTCTCGCAGAGCATCTCGTCGTCGTCCACGGAAAGGAGAGACACGTCCCTGGGTATCGACAGACCTTCGGCGGCGCAGGCCTCTATCACTGTGAGGGCGCGGTCGTCATATGCCGCGAGAATCCCGGCGGGCTTTGGCAGGGACCTGAGCCAGGCGCAAATTTCCGAGAAGTCGTTTATCGCGAAGGCGGACGGACGGAAGAAACGGCATTCCGCGCCATGGGACCTGAGGGCGGCGTCAAACGCGTTGCCGCGCAGTCTGCTCCACTCGCGGTCCAGCACGTCCGGTACGTATCCGTAGCTACGGCACGATCCCTGCGAAAGGAAGCACTGCGCCGCCATTTCGCCGATTGAGTCGGGTTCCGTCCGCACGAGGGCGATGTCCTTGCTGCGTGCGCATATTTCGGCGTTGTCGCCAGGGTCGATTACGACGAGGGGGATGTCCAGCGCGGCAAGACGGCTAAGGGCCGCTCTTGCTTCGGGCGAATGCTGTGGATGCGCGTATATCACGCCGTCGATGTCCCAGGCCGGGAGTCTGTCCACGTCCTTCATGGAACATTCGGCGACTGTGCGCTTCACCCGCAAGTCCCATCTTATTTTCCGTGAATGTAGATACCTTGCCAGTCCGTTGAACTGGCGCTGTCCGCACGGTCGCGACAAATCGACCGCTACGACTACGCGCTTGTTCCTATGAGGTTTCATCAGTGCGCATTATAATGCACTCTTCGCGTGATGTCAATAGTGATTATTGGATATGACATAATTTTATATTGATAAAAACATTCATTTTCAGCAATGTATAATGCTATAATACGCGTCACGGGAAGATTGCCGCACCTATTGGCGGGGAGTTTTTGAGATGCGAGAAATGAAAGCGATAGTAATCGACGAAAAAAGGAACCTCGTGTGGCGCGAGGTTCCTGACCCAGTCTGCCATGACGAGTTCAACGTGAAAATTGCGGTCAAGGCGTGTGCCGTGAACCGCGCCGACCTCATGCAGCGGCAGGGCATCTACGCACCGCCGGAGGGGTGGCCGCTCTGGCCGGGGCTCGAATGCGCGGGCGAGGTTCTTGAGTGTCCGGCGAACGGACGCTTCAAAGTCGGCGACAAGGTGTGCGCGCTTCTTGGCGGAGGCGGCTACGCCGAGCAGGTCGTAGTTCCCGAGGGCATGGTGATGCCTATGCCGGCCGGCTTCGACTACTGGGAGGCGGCGGGCATCCCCGAAGTCTATGCGACGGCGTACCTCAACCTCAATATCGTCGGCGACATCAAGAGGGGCGAGACTTTCTTCATAAACGGTGGAGAGGGCGGGCTCGGCATAGCCTGCATCCAGCTTGCGAAGCATGTGTTCGGCGCGAAGGTAGTCGCGCAGGTCGCGTCCGACGAGAACGGCGAGTTCTGCAAGGGCGTTGGCGCGGATGTCGTCAGCAACCGCTTCAAGGATGACCTTGTCGAGACGCTAAAGGCGAACCCTCCGGACGTGGCGATTGATCCTGTCGGAGGAAAGCTGATGGGGCCGTGCTTTGCGACGATGAACATGCTCGGCCGCTGGATTTCACTCGCGTCCATGGCCGGCCCCGAGACGACGATAGACGTGAATCTCCTTTGGCGCAAGAACCTAAGGCTCATTGGCTCAACACTTCGCCGCCGCAGTCCGGCGGAGAAGACGCAGATACTCGCTGGGCTTGTCAAGGACGTATGGCCGGCGTTCGAGGCGCGGAAGTTCGCGCCGTTCGTCCACAAGGTGCTGCCCATCGCCGAAGCCGCAGAGGCGCATCGCATAATGGAGGCGGGAGAAAACAGGGGCAAGATCGTGATGACGGTCTGACATGAAAAGCCGCAAGACAGCCATAGCGACAATGTTCGCGCTCTACGGGCTGGTGGCGTTCGTCACCACGCTCGCGGCTCCGCTTGCGACGGTCTGGAAGGCACAGCCGGAGATCGCCGGTTCCAACGCCCTGGCGATGCTCGGCAACCTGATGAACTACCTCGCCTATCTTGTGATGGGGATTCCGGCAGGGCGTCTTCTGCATCGCATCGGCTACAAGAACACGGCGGTACTGGGATGCGTGACTGGCGGAGTAGGCATCTTGGTCCAATGGCTGTCGGGCGCGGCGCATGGAGGCTTTGCGGTCTATCTCGCCGGCGCGTTCGCAAGCGGCATCGCCCTGTGCCTTCTGAACGTTGTCATCAACCCAATGCTCAACACGCTAGGGGGAGGCGGGTCGGGCGGCAACAGGCTCAACCTCATTGGCGGCACGTTCAATTCCCTCTGCGGCGCGTTGACGCCGCTTCTCGTGGGCGCGTTAGTCGGCACGGTGACTGCAAAGACTTCGCTTGCGGACGTCTATCCCGTGTTGTACATTGCGATGGGCGTGTTCTTCGCCGCCGCCGCTGTGCTGATGTTCCTCCCTCTGCCCCGGCAACTCTCGCCGTCCGAGCCCTCGTCGTCCTCCACGCGCTCTCCGCTCGCGTTCCCGCACTGTCGCTGGGGGCTTGTCGGAATCTTTCTTTTCATGGGAACGTCCATTGGCATCGCGGGGACGCTGAACCTTTGGCTTGTCTCGCTGGGGTATTCGGCGGCGACTGGTGGATTCTTCTTCAGCTCGTATGTAATGCTGATGCTTGTCGGGCGGCTTACAATAGGTGCGTTCGCGCAGAAGATTCCCGTGCGGACGCTGCTGGCCGCGGCAAGCACGTTTGCGCTCCTGCTGATTGTCGTCGGAATGTGCTTGACGGACGTCCGCCTTGCCGTGCCGGTCTTCACGGGAACGTCGCTTGTGCGCGAGACCGTGCCGCTGACGGCTCCTGTGCTCGCCCTTTGCGGGCTTTGCACCTCGGTCATGTGGTCGAGCATATTCAACCTCTCTGTGGAAGACCTAGGCGATGCCACGGCATCCGCCAGCGGATGGTTCATGACGATGGTGGTCGGCGGCGGACTGATTCCGCTCTTTCAGAACTTCATTGCCGACAGGGCGGGGTTTCTTGTCTCGTACGTTGTGCCATGTGGCGTGTTCACATATCTGATTCTCTATTCCCTCAAACTTTCGAAACGATGAAGAAGCCTCTCAAGACATTGTTCTACGGCATGAGCCACGAGCATGCGCCGGGCAAGATCGCGACGCTGCGCTCTCTTCCTGACGACTTCGAGGTCGTGGCCGTCGTCGATGACAGGCCCAGGCGCTCTCCTTCGTTCTTCACGTTCCCGTTCGACGCGACGGGATTCCGCGTTGTCTCCGAGGCGGAGGCGCGGACGCTTGACGGCATAGACGTCGCATTTGTTGAGACTGCCAACCGCGACCTGATGGAAGTCGCCGGATTCTTCGCGGAGCGCGGCATCGCCATGCACTGCGACAAGCCGTGCGGCGACTCGATGGAACCTTATCGCTCCATTGTGGAGAAATGCCGTGCGAAGAATGTCCCGATCCAGATCGGCTACATGTATCGCGGCAATCCGGCGCTGAAGTGGATATGGAAGTTCGTCGCCGAAGGCGGACTCGGCGAAGTGCGCTTCATCGAGGCGGACATGAACCACAACTATCAGGCGGAGGGATACGAGGAATATCTCTCCACGCTCAAGGCGGGAATCCTCTACAATCTTGGCTGCCATCTCGTCGACATGGTCTTTCCGATGGTGCGCGGACGGCTGGTGGAGGCGCATCCGTTCGTGTCGGCGACGAGCGGCTGTTCGCTCCTGCGGTTCGAGGGGACGACCGTCATGATTCGCACGAGCGCGAATATGCCAGGAGGCGTCCTGTGCAGGAGGCTTCGCATCGACGGCACGAAGGGAACAATCGACCTGTGTCCGATAGAACGCTTCGACGGCAAGAGTCTAACGCTGACCCTGTCGGCTGGCGAAACCGTCAAGACGATGGAGTTTGGCGTTCAAACGGACCGGTACGCCGACCAGCTACTGGACTTGGCGGCAATCGTGCGCGGCGACAAGCCGAACGACCAGGACTATGACCGGGACTTGAAAACCCATGAGATGACGCTGAGGGCGTGTGGATTGGAAACTCTACACGATCTACACGTTCTACACGGCTAAATATCCTCAAAATGAAGAACCGAAACATACTGTTTACGAAGAAGGACACGGCCGAGCTTGTTGAAAAGCCAATGCCGGAAGTGGGCGCGGGTCAGGTGCGCGTGAAGCTTGTGCGCTCGACGATTTCGTCTGGGACGGAGCGCGCCAACGTCACGGGATGCAACGTCGTCTCAATATGGGATCCGCCAAATGCGCCGGTCGTGTGGCCTCGTCAGAGTGGATACAGCTCGGCGGGGATTGTAGATGCCGTAGGCGATGGCGTCAAGTCCGTTAAGCCCGGCGACCGCGTGGCGATGAGCTGGACGCTCCACTCCGAGTACATCGTCGTCCCCGAAGACCGCGTTTACCGATTGTCCGACAACGTCTCGTTTGAGGCGGGTGCGCTCGCCCACATCGCGACCTTCCCGATGGCCGCGATTCGCAAGTGCCGACTTGAACTCGGCGAATCGGCGATTGTCATGGGGCAGGGCATCTTAGGGCAGCTCGCGGTGATGCTTCTCAAATGCGCCGGGGCGACGCCGGTCATCGCGGCAGACCCAATCGCGGAAAAGCGCGAACAGGCGCTGAAGATAGGCGCGGACCTTGCGCTGGACCCAACCGCGCCGGACTTCCGCGAGAAGGTGCTCGCCGCCTGTCCCCTCGCCGACAGCGGCATCTACACCGGCGAACGCGCCAGCGGCGTGAAGGTCGCAATCGAGGTGACTGGCGTCGGTGCAGGGCTTAACTCCGTCCTGGACGTGATGGCGCCGATGGGGCGCGTCGCGCTTCTCGGATGCACTCGTAGTTCCGATTTCTCGGTTGACTACTACCACAAGGTACATGGACGCGGCATCGCGCTCTTCGGTGCGCACACGTGGGCGCGTCCGTCGGGCGAATCGTCGCCGGGGTTTTTCACGCACCGCGACGACGCGCTGACGTTCCTGAGGCTTCTTTCGCTTGGTCGCCTCTCCGTCGATGGCTACGTCGCCGACGTTCGCTCGCCAGCAGACTGCGGCGAGGCCTATGCCCGACTCTCGAAGGGCGGCGCGTTCCCAATAACGCAATTCGACTGGACGAAACTATGAAAGGCCCATATATTATGAAGCGGTATCCAATGATCGATAATTCGTTCTTCCGCGCGATGTTTTGCGCCGTTGCGCTGCTGCCGTGCGCGTGTGCGGCGGCCTCCGAGCCCGCATGGGGCGTGCACGACTGGCAGAAGATCGACTTGCGCGAAATCAAGGTGCGCGGCGAAATCGGAAGGCGCGTGGACCTGACCGTATACGGCAATCTCCTGAAGATGGAGATCGAAAAGCAGTTCCTCGACCATTTCCGCGAGAAGAAGCTTGACGGCGACTCCGTCGGCACCGGAAAACTCATCGAGTATTCCGTGCGCTTTGCCGCCTACACGCGGGATCCGAAGGTGCTGGCCATCAAGAAATACGTCGTGGACGAGATCCTTAAGACCCAGGACGAGGACGGTTACATCGGCTGTCTTTGCAAAGGGTCGCGCATATGGGGCTACTGGGACCTCTGCGAGACCGGCTTCATGATCCTCGGGCTCGCCGCCGACTACCACTACTTCGGCGAGAAGCGCTCGCTCGCGGCCGCCGAGCGAGCCGCGCAGTTCATCATCGACAACTGGAAGACCATGCCGGAAGGATGGGAGACCGCCTGGATATCGGGAACCGCCGCATCCGTCGGCCTCTGCTGGGGGATGGAGGCGCTCTACCGCGAAACTGGCGACCGTCGCTACCTCGACTTCTGCATCAAGGAGAGGAAGATCGACACGTGGTACGCTCCGATAACCATTGGGCGCGGGTTCGGCATCCACGGCCACAGCGCGACGCATATATACCAGTGCCTCATGCAGCTGGATCTGCTGGACCGCCCGACGCCCGCACTACGCCGCGCCGCCGACGAGACCGCCGCCTTCATGCTCGACGGCGACGGCTCGCTCATATCGGGCGCGTGCGGACTTTGGGAGTGCTGGACGAACGACCAGTCCGGGCGTCCGTCATCTGGCGAGACATGCTCCACGTCGTTCCAGATGCGCCTTTGGGACCTGCTCGTCCAGTGCTCGGACGAGCCGTCGGCCCGCTGGGGCGACGCCCTTGAGCGAACAATGTACAACGCGCTTTTCGCGGCGCAGTCGAAGGACGGGCGCCAGGTGCGCTACTACGCCCCGCTTGAAGGAAAGCGCATCTACTGGCCGCGCGACACCTACTGCTGCCCGAACAACTTCCGCCGCATCATGTCGGAGCTGCCCGAGTACCTGTTCTACAAGAACAAGTCCGGCGACGTGCTCTTCGCCAACCTCTACTCCGAATGCGACCTCGAGACGGAGCTAGCGGGCGAGAAGGTGAAGGTCGAGGAGCGCACGTCGTATCCCTCTGACGGAAGGGTAGAGTTCACTCTCGACCCCGGAAGCCCGAGGACATTCGGCTTTGCGGTGCGCGTGCCCGGATGGTGCGAGTCGCCGACGCTCTTCGCGGACGGCGAAAGAGTCGAGGTCAAGCCCGGTACGGTGGCGACGATCCGCCGCGAATGGAAGAGCGGATCGAAGATTGTGCTGGGGTTCCCTATGCGGCTCAGGGTCGTCGCAGGGCGGCAGCGCCAGTCCGGTCGTGCGGCGTTTCTGCGCGGGCCTGTTCTCTACGCGCTCAACCCCGTGTTGAACGGCGGCGGAGATGCGTCCGAGGCCGAGACGAAGTCGCACGAGTTGACGGCGGAGGAGCAGAAGGCTGCAAACCTGAGGAAGTTCTTCGCCAAGGACCCGGCCGACTACTGCGGCGAGATGATCGTCGATGCGGCGACGGCGAAGGTCGTCGCCGACGATTCGGTGCGTCCCGGCGGCACGGCCGTCGAGGTGCGTGCCGCGACCGTCGGCCATGCCGTCGGAGTGACGGGCAAGAACGGCAGCACGATACGCCTGACGGAGTATCCCGACTGCGACGCGAACGCCACGTACTTCCGCATCCTTGACACGTCTCTGGCGGAGCTCGACCCCTTGTTCACCGGCAACAGGCGCTGTTGCCAAGGAATTACGAAATGAAAGAAAGGAAAACAAAGATGAAAAAACTGCTCGTCGGATTGAAGGTTGCACTCTCAGCGGGCGCACTATGCGCTTCGTCGCCGTTGTCGCTTGACAGCGACACCACGATCGATGTCCCCAGCGGGGACACCGTCACATACTCGACCCTCTCGGGCGGCGCATACACGCTCACCAAGACGGGCGGCGGCACGATCGTGTTCGAGACCATTTCGAATGCGTCGGCGAAAGTCGTTGTCTCAGCCGGTACGCTCGACGTGCGGACGGTGGTGCCGGCAAAGCCCGCCATCCTTTCGTCCGCATATCTTCACCTTGACGCGACCGACCTCTCCACGATGACATACACCGAATCGGACGGCGTCACCTACGTTTCGCAATGGCGCGACGTCAACGGAGGCGACATTGTCCTCAAGAGCGTCGACAACAACCACAAGCCGTTTATCACGACGTCGTTCAGGAACGGTCGCAACGTGATGGATCTTGGCGCGATAAGGCATAGCGGAATGGCGGCCGGCCTGGGATACGGCGCCTTTTTCAGGATCTACAAGTCCAACTCTGCGTCGTCCTGCTCCACGATGAAGGAGGCGTTTCTCGTAGTTGGCGACACCGAGGATGCCAAGCGCTCTTTCATTGACTATGGCAAGCCTTATGCTGAATCTTTTCCGGCAAAATCTACGCCAATTCTTGGAACTTATGGGCTAGGAAGTACTACGGCACCGTTCCTCAGAGGGTCGATTGAATCGTTTGACGGGTTGTCAAACAGTGCGTTGATCTACGCGACAACGACACTGGGCTATACTAAGTACAACTGGACATTAAACAGCACTGACGTTGCAAATGCAACGACAGTGATACTGCCTGATGGGCTTAACGTCGTGGAGATCCGCGCCAAGGATGCGAATCCCGGCGTTTCGTTCGATTCGCTTGGCTCGGAACGCGACTATTATTTTGGAGGGCTTCGTTATGGAGAAGTGGCCATTTTCGACGAGCCGCTGTCGGCGGCAGACCGCGAGGCTGTGCGCGCATATCTCTATGCCCGCTGGCTTCCGACGGAATTGGCCGGCGTCGAGCTCGGCGAAGGCGCGACGCTGACCTTGGCGAACGACGTGACGTTGCGCGTCGGGAAGTTCAAGGCGTCGGGTTCGGCGTCCGTCACGGGCGGCGGATCGCTTAAGATCGTAGATGTGGACCGCACAGGCGAAGGCCGCTTGACGTTTGCGCAGTCTTCGCAGACGATCAGGCCCGACGCATCGGGCCTTCTGCCGGACATGTCGTTTCCCTCCGGCGGCACGATCAACGCCGTCGGCGTTTCTGCGAGAGCCGGGCATGTGGCCGTCACAGGCACGTTTGCCAAGACGGGCGACGGCGCTCTAGCGCTCATGGACATCAACGACGGCGCGGCAATCTCCGTCGAGAAGGGGACGCTGACGATAGATCCGCAGATCGCGGCCGACGCCAGCTGGATGCACCTTGACGCCAGCATCACAAACTCCACTTCAATGACTCTCGGAATTGAATCTGGAACGAATGTCGTAACGGAATGGAAAGACCCTCGCGATAAATACATCTATGCGTACCAGAGGACTTCAGGACGTAATCCATGGTTGATTCCCAATGTTGCCAACGGACATTCTGTTCTCGATTTCGGTGGATTTAAATGTGGAAGTATCGCGAATGCACGTGGTGCGTTTATGAACTGGGCCACAGGATCAAAGACATTGCGCGACGTGTTCACGGTTGCGTCTGATACGGAAGACCTCGACTGGAACTACGACAACCTCGTCACCGCCGATGCGACACATGGGAAGCGCGGAGCGCCTTTTGTAGGCAACACCGGTAGAACGTACGGCAACATCTCTACCGATGGCAACGAGCACCCGGAATTCCTCCGTTCGACAAGATCGAACGTCAGCCAACGTCCGGGGATTCTTCTTTCGAGTGTCGCCATATACAACACCGCGTCAGTCATGGTGGATGGTGAAAGCGTGGCTAAAAACTCCGCGTATCCCAAGGGCTTTCATGTCGTCAACATCCGTACCGGCAGAGATGCATACGGCAATAGCTTTGCGATTGATCGCTCCAATCTCTACGGCGGTACGCGGATCGGCGAGTTCGTGGCGTTCACGAACGAGGTGCCGGAGCGGGCGAGGAGGGCGCTCAATCTGGGGCTGATGTCGAAGTGGCTTGGCGGAGACAAGGCGTTCGTGCATGCGTGCGGCGCGGTGTCAGTCGCACAGGGCGCCACGCTGGCGCTACCGTACCAGACGCTTGCACCGACGGGGCTTGCGTCCATCGACGGAACGATCTCGGCGGGGCGGCTTGCCTTGTCCGGGAACGCGCAGTTCGGCGCGAACGCGTCCCTCACGGGCGACCTGGAACTCGCGAACGGAGCGAGCATCGTCCTTCCGTCCACTGCCAAGACCGGCGACTGGTCGCTTTCCGTGGGCAAGCTTGTTCTCAATGGTGGAACTGTCAACCTGTCCTTCGCGGCGGGTGGCGCGAAACCCGTCAAGGGAACGATGATGAAGCTGATATCGTCCACGTCGCTGGAAGGCACGGCGTCCATAAATGTCGAAGGGTATGATGCTCGTGTGGTCGTGGGGAACGACGGCCTTTATCTGGAATTTCTCAAGAAAGGCTTTGTGCTGACCTACCGCTGAGTCGCGAGGTGGCTGCGGCGGTCGCGGGGCGACCGCCCTGCCGAGTGCGCGGAAGGCCCAACTATGCAATCTAAATTCGCAAAGATTTTGGCCGCGTTGTGTGCGGTGGCGGCTTTAGAAGGATGTGTCGCCGGGCGTCGTGCGGCAATGCCGCTTGCGGGGGTGCGAGTGGTGGCGGCGGACGAGTTCTGGGCCGATCGGCCGCAGGTGAAGTGGCCTCCGACGGTGCTGCGCCAGACGGATGCGAACGGGCGCGAAGTGTACTGGGGGCTCGCGGCGGCGCAGGACCTCACGAACGCGCTCGGAAAGGTGCTTGGGAGGGCTGTGCCGCTCTATCGCGAGAGCGAGGCGCCGGCGGACGAAGGCCCTGTCGTGTACTTAGGTCCGGTCAGGACGGCCGCCGCCGCAGGGTTGGACGCCAAGGACATGATGTCCGGCGAGTGGCGCATAAAGTGCGACGGTAAGAGGGCGTTCATCCTGGCGCGCACGGGCATGGGCGTTGCGTACGGCGTCACGGACTTCCTCGATAAGTTCGCCGGATACCGCTTCCTGACCATGGACGGCGACGATCCGTTTACCGTGACTCCTGCGGCCTCTGTGCCGGAATGTGACTTCACCGCGAAGCACTGTTTCTACGAGCGGCATTTTTCCGTCTTTGACAGACATCTGCCAGACACCAATGCGCGGTGGACGAACCGGTACATGCGCCGCCTCGGGCTGTACATCTCTCCGGAGGCCGAGGGGCATGTCAAGCCGTCGATGTGCTTCAAGGGTTTGGTCCACACATATACGGACATTCTCCCTCCTGAGAAGTACTTCGCGTCTCATCCCGAGTACTTTACAATGGATGCGAAAGGCAACAGGGTGAACGGCCCGCGCACGATGCTTTGCCTTTCCAACCCCGAAGTCCGCAGGCTCGTCACGGACAAGTTCCTTGAGGCGATCGCGAAGGACAGGGATGAGAATCCCAACGATCCTCCGATCATCTATGACTTCACGCAGACCGACGGTATATACTACATCTGCAAATGCCCGGAGTGCAGGAAGATCGCGGCGAAGTACGGCGGCGACGCCAACATGGACTTTGGCATGGTGAGCGAGGGAGATGCCGGATTGCAGCTCGACTTCGTAAATGAGATGGCGCGGAAGATCGGGGCAAAGTACCCCGACGTCCGCATCCGCACCTTCGCGTACGTGAACACGTCGAAGCTCCCGAAGGGAATCGTCCCAGAGCCGAACGTGATGCCGTGGTTCTGCGACTGGTACATGAAGAGCGACCACCAGCTGCCGCTCGCGCATCCGTTCAACACCTGGTGCCGCGAGCAGCTGGAGAAGTGGAAGGCCGTGTCGCCGGCGATGGAGATATATGACTACATGCTGTACGACAACAAGTACCCCGAGGTTTCCGTGGACGCCATCGCCGCCGACATGCGCGACTTCAAGAAGCTTGGCATCGCCCGTTTCTACATCCTGAGTCCGCACCGCGCGCAGTGCTTCTGGCAGCTCAATACATACGTTTACTCGAAGTTCTTCCGTGACCCTGACACTGACCTCGAAAAGGCGATAGACGAGTACTGCGCCGTTTATGGGGCGGGTGCCGCGAAGATGCGCGAGGCAATCGACTTCCTGCGGAAAATCATTGCCGAGAATCCGCCGAAGTCGCCCGATCTCTGGCACAAGAGGACCTTGCCGTGGCGGACGATGGAGAATATGGAGAGGCTTCGGGAAATTGTGCGCGAGGCCATGTCCGCAGAGACGCGCATGAAGCCACTCGCGCGGATGGCGCTTGTATTGGAAAGCGTGGACAGGGAACTTGCGCGATTCTACAAACTCGCCTCGGGACGCGCCGCGCTGCGCAAGGAGGTGATGGCCGAATGGAAGGCCTGCGCCAAGATGGTTTATGACGGAGAGCTCTTCGCCGGAAGGGATCGCGCCGGCATTCGCAAACTCAGCGAAGACGACCTCTCCTACATGGACTTCAAGCTGAAGCATGTTCCCGACGAGCTCAAGGGCGTCCAGGAGTCCGAAATCATCGCCGTGGACGTCCGTTCCAGCCCGTTTATCGGATTCGCCAACAAGAAGGTGCAGGACCCGGAGTCCGAGTGCGATACCGTGGTGCGCATCTTCCCGGCGGATCCCGCGCATCCGCTCGACTGGGCGGTGATCCGCGATCCGGAATTCCGACAGCGCGACACCTTCAACGTCAAGCCGACCATACAGAACGGCTACCGCTGGTACCGGCTCGGGGTGTCGCGCATCGGGCGCGCCGGGGACTGCGCACTGGAGTCGGGTCTGCAGTTCGCGCTCGGCGACTTCTACGTCGAGTGCGACGGCATGGCGGAGGACCCGAACTGGTACGAGTTCTGGCTTTCGGTGAAGTACAACGGCGACCCGTTCTCGAAGAACGAGAAGGAAGGGCTGTTCGTCGACCGCCTTCTTCTCCGGCACTTCAAGAAGCCATAGTTAGTCGCTAGTTGTTAGGCGATAGTCGTTAGTGTCTTGTGCGAAAGGAAGGAGTGCTATAATAATGATGAAAAGTACAGTTTTCTTTTTCGCAGTGGCGTGTGCCATGTCTGCAATGTCCGACATCGTGTTCGAGAACGACGCGTTCAGGCTTGTCGTCGGGGAAGACGCAAAGGCAAAGGTGCTCGTCGTGAAGACGACGGGCGAGGAGACCATCGACAACGGCGAGGGGCTCCCGATGTTCTCTGCCACCCAGGAGCGTCCCTTCAACAACGAAATCAAGCTGATGTGGCCGAACAAGAGGACGACGTATCCGGCGAACAGGCTGCGCCGCGAAGGAAACCGGCTCATCGTCGGGTTCGAGACGGCGCCGTACGAGGCGGTCATCGGCGTAAAGACGGGCGCAGGTTATGTTGCGTTCACACTCGAGGAGTTCAACTGTGTGCGCGAGCTGGAGTACGAGGGCCTTGTCATAGATGTTCCCCCGGTGGCGCGGTTCCGTGTCCTGCAACTGCCGGTGAAGCGCCGCGAGAACGTCGGCGACTGGCTGAACGTCGTGTGGGACGATCAGGCGGCGGTTGCGGTCGTCGGCGCGGATCCATACGCCGAGGTTGACCACGAGCGGTGCGCCGGATGCGAGGTTCTTTTCGCGAATCTTGCGCGCGGGCTGAAGCTGAAGGGCGGCTCTGCGGCCGTCGTGGCGGGGGCGGGGCGCGAGGAGTTCCTCTCGGCGATGGACGGGTTTGAGCGTGACTTTGGCCTCCCTCGCGGCGTCAAGAGCCGCCGCGACCCGCGCCTCAACGCCTCAATCTACTGGACGGGCGGCCTTTACCCGAAGAACGTCGACGAGCACATCGCCCTGGCGAAGAGCGGGGGATTCAGGATGATGCTCGCTTACTATACGGCCATGACAAAGTCGGACGGCGGATGGAGGACGCTTGGCGACTACGACTGGAACGACGACTATCCGAACGGCGTCGAGGACATGAAGTCCGTTCTCTCCAGGATTAAGGCGGCCGGCATCACCCCGGGGTTCCACACGCTCCAGACGCACATCGGATGCGAGAGCCGCTACGTGACTCCGGTCGCCGACCCGCGCCTCAACTTGACGCGGCGCTTCACGCTCGCCCGCCCAGTGGCGGCTGGAGGCGATCCGCAGGAGCTCGAGGTGCTGGAGAACCCGATCGACGCTCCGCTCTACGAGAAGTCGCCGGACAGGACGACGCGCATACTCAAGTTTGGCGGCGAACTTTTCAGATACGAGGGCTACACGACCGAGCCGCCATACCGCTTCACCGGCGTCAAGCGCGGATACTGGAAGACCGCGCCCGCCGCGCATCCCCGCGGCGAGATCGGCGGCATCCTCGACGTCAGCGAGTACGTGGCGATCAGCTGCTACATCGACCAGGCAACGGACCTTCAGGACGAGATCGCCAGTAAGATCGCGAAGATCTACGATGCGGGCTTCGAGTTCTGCTACCTGGACGGCTCGGAGGGGGTGAACCCTCCGTGCGGCGTGAACGTGTCGCTTTCGCAGTGGCGCGTGGCGTCGCGGTTCGCGAAGATGCCTGTATTCACCGAGGGCGCGGCGAAGAGCCACTTCGGCTGGCATCTCCAGGCGGGGGCGAACGCATTCGACGTCTTCCCGCCGGAGATCTTCAAGGAGATGATCGTGAAGTTCCCGCAGGCCGAGGCGCCGATCATGCGCAAAGACTTCACTCGCGTCGACTTCGGCTGGTGGGGTCTCTGTCTTCCGGGACAGGAGGTGACGCTCAAGAACGTGAAGCCCCACCGGTCCGTCAAGACCATCGGAACGCAGCCGGATATGTGGGAGTTCGGCACGAGCCGCGCCGCCGCATGGGATTCTCCGGCGACCATCACGATTGACCTTGAATCTGCTCGTAGGCATCCGCGTCTCGATGACCTCATGGAAGTCATGCGTCGCTGGGAGGACGTGCGGGCGAAGAAATGGCTTACGCCGGAACAGAAGGAGATGCTGAATGATCCGGTGCGAGAGCATCACCTTTATCTGAACGAGGCGGGCGGATACGAGCTTGTCGAATGGAAGCAGATTCCGGTTGGCGGCGGAAGACTTGTCCCCGGGCTTCGTGCCTTCCTGTTCGAAAGAGGGGGCAAGCGCGTTGTGGCATACTGGCATACCTCTGGACGTGCACGGTATGTGCTTGCGGACGAGGCGGGCACCGAGATTGAGGCGGAAGGGCTTAAGTATTTCAAGACCGATCTCTCGGCTGCTGCGGCGGAGGCCGCTTTCATGAACAGCCGAAAATTATAAGAGCATGCGGGGACAGACCCCGCAAAACCCTTGAAAAAAGGGCCTTTCGTGGGGTCCGTCCCCAAGGTTCGGCGGCTATGCTCCAATTGTGGCGTGGTTACTTGGTGCGGTTTTGGGCGCGGTATTCGCGCATCGAGACGCCGAAACGGTTCTGGAATCGGTGCGACAGCGAGTTCGCGTTGCGGAAGCCGCATTCCGCCGCGATGACGGCGATCGGGCGGCGTGTCGAGACGAGAAGGCGCTTGAGCTTGTCCATCCTGACGGATTCTATTGCCTCGCGTATCGTCTCTCCCGTTGCCGCGCGGTAGCGGATTTCCGCGAGCGTCTGGGACACCTTCAGGTGGTCCACGACGTCCTTTACCCGGATGCCCTGCGATGCGTTCGCGCTGATAAAGCGCTTCGCCCTGTCGACAATCATCGCCGAAGGGGTTCGCTGATGGGTTGACTCCCTTTCCACGACCGTCTTGGGCGGCACTGACATTAGCTTGCGCTGCCCTCGGCCCTTGCCGTCTATCAGCCGCTCGAGTTCCTCGGCGGCGCGGCGCCCCATCTCGACGTGGCCTGGCAGTATGCTCGAAAGAGGCGGCGACTGGTGCGTACACAGGAATTCGTCGTTGTCCACGCCAAGAAGCGCCACAGCGTCCGGCACGCTCACGTGCGCCAGCTCGCAGGCGGACATAACCTGCACGGCCCGCCAGTCCGCGCCAGCCATCACGGCAGCGGGCTTCGGCAACGCGGCAATCCACTTTGCAAGCGCGGCAATGTCCTCGTCGGACCCTATCGCAGACGAGGCGGGGAACGTCCTTACGGTTGCGCCGGACGAAGAGGCGGCGATCCTAGTGCGGAACCCGTTGGCGCGCTCCTCCATCCAGTACGCCTCGTCGTACGTAAGCACGAAGCCGAACGAGTTGAACTTGCCGAGGTTCAGGAAGTAGTCCGCGCCCATCGACCCGATGCTGGCATTGTCGTTTAGGATGAACGCCGTTTTTCCCTTGCGCGACTTGAGGAGGGGCGTCGTGAACCCTATGACCGCCACGGGAAGGGGCGTCTTGGCCAGTGCGTCCATGAGCTCGGGCGATTCCTGGTTCGTAATAAACACGCCTGCCACTTTTTCCTCTTCGGCGGCGCGCAGCTTGTAGGGCGTAAGGGGGTTCTCTTCGGGCTGCATTAGGCGAAGCGTCCATTCTGACGATGTTTCCAGATAGCGGAACACGCCCGACAGCACGTCGCGGCTGGATGCTCGCCGAAGGGATATCGAGATAATCACCTTCTTTGGAGATATGTTTTCCGATGGCTTTCCCATGTGGTGAATTATAACATATTTGGTGGTGGCGTTGTTTGAGAAAATACATAAATTATTTGTGTATAAAGTCAACTTCTCGCAATGGCGTTATGGTATAATTCTCATGTTGCTACGACGAGTTTTATAGCATGCAAACGAAAGTGATGACAAGATTGCGCTTTATTGTTCTGCTTGGGCTTTTTGCGGCACTGCCAGCTGTCGCGCAGGAGTCGATTCCGCTTGCGCCGTTCCCGAAGCTGTCGGCGCCGAGGGCCGTGACGCAGGGTCCGCACGACCACTTCCTCGCCAACTACTTCGCCATCAATGCATGGAGCCCCGACAACAGGTACTTGCTGGCGTTGGAGACGGACATCAAGGACAGGCTCCCCGACGGCGCGCCGTGCACCGTGGGACTTGTCGACACGGAGGACGGCAATCGCTTCATCCCCGTAATGGAGACGCGCTGCTGGAACTTTCAGGAGGCCGCGATGGCGCACTGGCTGCCGAACGAGAAGGACACGTTCGTCGTCAACGACTTCCGCGGCGGAAAGTTCGTGGCGGTGGTGCGCAACTGGAAAACCGGTGCAGAACGTGTCTACCCATTCCCCGTGAGCGCGGTGAGCGAGGATGGTACGTGGGCGCTTTCAATCAACTACGCGCGTCTTTTCCTGACGCGCCCGGACTACGGATACGCCGGCGACGGACAGAACCCGCGCAAGGGCGTCGTGTTTCCGGAGGACGACGGACTCTGGCGCATCGATTTGAAAACCGGCGAAGCGAAGCTGATCGTCAGCTGTGCGGCGCTTAAGGATATGGTGCCGCAAGTTCCAGACGCAGGTCTCAGCTACATATGCCACACAGTGATTTCTAAAGACATGAAGCGTGTCTACTTCCTTTCGCGCTCCGTTTCGCAGTCTATGGAAGGCGTGAAGAAGTTCAAGGGCGTAAACTGGTTCACGACGGCGTTCACATGCAACGCCGACGGAACGAACATCCGCCGCTGCTTCCCAGACGGTTGGGGCTCGTCGCACTTCAACTGGAAGCCCGCGCTTTCGGAGCGTGACGCGCGCACGATGATCGTTACCTGCAAGTGGTTGAACAAGATATACACCCATGTCGAGTTCACTGTCGGCGAGGAGGACTACCCGCGGCAAGTCGGCGGCAAGGAGATGAACTTCGACG
>JBGUVV010000353.1:0-9549 GCA_045220525.1 Kiritimatiellia bacterium | reverse complement strand
GGCGAGTGTCAACGGAGCTTCATTAGGGACAGACCCCCAGAAAAGCCCATTTTCAAGGGTTCCGCAGGGCCTGTCCCCAGGGTTCTGCTGCTGTTCAAAGCTCAGATGAACCCTTCCTGCTTGGCAGTTTCGTCAACGCCCTTGTCGCGCTTCATGTTTTTGAATCCGCCTGGAAACTTCGAAAGGTCGATTTCGTCGACTGTGAAGCCCTTGGCCGTCTTCCACGCGCCGCGCGTGAAGTCTGGGCACTTCACCGGCTCGGAGCCGGACTCCACCGACTTGCGCGTAAGCTCGACCATCGCGCTCCACGCCGCGAGGTCGTACACGTCGGTGTCGAGCGGAAGCCCGTTCTGCAGGCAGTAGCTCCAGCGAAGGTCCATGACAAAGTCCATGCCGCCATGCCCGCCCATCTTCTTCGCAACGCTGCGCACCGCCTTCCAGATGGGATGAGCGTACTTCTCACGGACGGCTGCGGTCTCGGCTTCGTCGAAGAACTTGTGCGCCTTCCCGTTGCCCGTCTTCTCCTCGAACGCCACGCGGAACTCCGGATAGCCCATCGCCATTCCCTTCGTGCCGGAAACGAGGTTGAGACGCGAATAGGGGCGCGGCGTGCTGACATCCAGCTCCAGAAGGATCGTGCGTCCCTTGCAAGTCCTGATTATGGACGTGTTCATGTCGCCCATCTTCACGCCGACATCGCGCCGCCAGTCGGTGAAGAGCTCCTTTGCGTAGTGCCGGTAGCACGCCTGCTTCGATTCCACGGACACGAGGAAGTCGAAATTGTCGCCCCTATTGATGTCCATGTACTTGGCGACGGGGCCAAGGCCGTGCGTCGGATACTGGTTGCCGCGATACTTCGAGTAGTAGTCGAGCGCCCATCCGGGACGACCAGCGACGGAGGCATCGGGATGTCCATCCATGGTATGGTAGCGGCTGTGGTACTGGAGGCTGCGCTGGTCATGGATGTACGCGGCCTCGCCGTGCGTGATTTCGCCCAGGACGCCCTGCTTCACCATGTTGAGCATGAGCATCTCCTCCTCGCCGTAGCAGCAGTTCTCGAGCATCATGCAGGGAATGCGCGTGCGCTCGCTCGTCTCCACAAGCTCCCATCCCTCGTCGATTGTAAGAACGCCAGGAACTTCGTTCAAGATCACCTTTCCATGTTCCATCGCATACAACGCTATCGGGGTATGCTCGTACCAGGGCGTCACGTTGTAGATTACGTCCACCACGTCCGAGTCGCAGATGCGCTTGTATCCATAGCGCCCCGCGACGGCTATCTTCGGCGCGGGCTTGTGATTTTCCCTGAGCCACTTCACCTCCCCGTCAACGCGATCCTGGAAGAGGTCCGCGACGGCAGTCACCTCCGTGCCGGGAATCATCGCAATGCGCCTCAGCGCCGCCCTGCCGCGCACGCCTACGCCGACACACGCGACTCGCACCTTCTTCATGGGCTTCAAGGCGAAACCCTGCATCGGCGCACCCGTCGTGCCGAAGATCTTCAGTGGATTGCTTGCGCACCCTGCCGCCATCGCGACCGCGCCCATCCACGCCGTGCCCTTCAGGAATTCTCTTCTGTTCTGTTGCATTTTTCTTTCCTTTCCAATTTATTTGTTTTCCTCTTGTTTGATCTTTCTCAAGTCCGCCTCCGTGAGGAACGGCGAACGCGCAAAAGCCTCGCGCATCGCCGCATCGACCGGGCGGTTCGCGAGCCACCCGAACGCGTTGAAGAGAAGCGCGGCGTTGCCCGCATGCCCGATCCTGAACGGCACAAAGGCCGTGATGTCGCCGCAGACGAAGACGCGCCCGGAGCCGAAGCGCGCGGCGGCCATCACGGGCCGTCCGGAGCCAACCGCCGCGTCCGCCGGTGCGCATACTACGGGGAATGCGGGGCTTGGCGATCCATTGTCGATATTCGGGAACGCAAGCGCACATGTGACGTTGACGAGGACTTCGCCTACGCCGTCCGTCATGCCGTCAGTCTTGTCTGCTACCGGGCTGAAATGCTGGAACTGGTCGCCGAAGGCCGTGCGTGCGCCGCCGCGGACAAAACCGCACTTGCCATCCTTCGCGATGCCGAACGCACTGCCCAGGCAGCCCGGATTTCGCAAGAGAAGGCCATCGATGTTTGTTGTCCCATTCTGGCATGTCGCGAGGAAAAGCGATCCTCCGCCGCGCACGTATTCGACGAGCGCCTTCTTCAGCTCGGGCGTGAAATCTCTACTGAAGAAGGCGTTGGAATTCGACTCCGTGAGAACCACGACGCGCCGCCCCTTCAGCGTTTCCGCCGTCCACTTGGCCGGATCGCTCCACCCGTATGTGAGGCCTAGCTTCCGCACTGCCTGCAGCCAGTCCGGCAGCAGTTCTGGCCCCATCCGGAATCCGCCGCGCCGCTTGTAGCAACGCATGAATAGGACATCGCAAGACTCCGCCGGAACCGCCTTGGAGATGAGCGTCTCAAGTTCGCGCATCTTCGCCATCCGGTGCGGCGACGGACGCTTCACCGCCGTGCGCCCGCGCCCAGGCCGGTCGAATATCGCGACGGCCACGTCCTGCGACGGAACCCGCACGGCAAGCCTCCCGTCGAATTCGCGCCGGAAAGCGCCGACGACGTCCGTGACGTTCCATCCCGCAATGTCACCAGGAAGCGACACCAGGACCTCGCGGTCGATGCCGCCCCAGTTGCAGAGGTAGAGCACCTTGTGGTCCTCAGACCCCGTCAGGATGCGCTCGAACAGCGGCCGCTCCGCCGCCGTGCCCGCGTCGCGAGCCTCGACGCCGACCTCCGGCGCGGGCAGAAGCTCGGGGAGACTGTCCATCAACTTGGTCAGCTCCAGCGGTTCGTGCAGGACGACTACCCGGCCCTGCCCCCTGTCGAACGTCGCGATGTCCGTCGGCGCATAGCGGGAGGACGTCTCCGCAAGGGAACCCTCCGTTATCACGGCGACGCCGCCGCCGCGGACGTAGCGCTTGATATGCTCGTACGTCTCGTCCTCGACCGTCGGCAGGCGCGGGACGAAGAGAAAAGGATAGCGCTTCGGAGTTACCTTCTCGCGAAAGCGCCGCTCGCCGAAGATGTCCGGCTTGTGTCCAACGAAGTCGAGTGCGCACTGGAGGTCGCCAAAGCCGCGATAAGTGCCCTCCGACTGCATCGGAAGCCCCGGCTGGTTGTTGTAGGAGTAGAGATACGCGACACGCCCCCTTTGACGGCGGCGCAGATGCGGCAGAAACTGCCCGGCCACGGTCTGGAGCTGCGCATGGAGCTTAGGCTGGTAAGTCCGCAGCGCGTCGTCGTGCCAGTGCCAGACGAAGACGCCGGAAAGACCCTCGAAAAGCTGGTTGAACGCCATTCTGCGGAACTGCCGTTCGTTGAACGGCTCCTCCTTCGACACGAGGTCGTCGGGTAGGATGTATGTATCGAAGCGCAGTCCGTTCTCGCTCTTGCCCTGCCCGTCGATACGCCAGACGAGGGTGTTCTCTCCACCATATTTGAGAAGCCCGCCGACGTCGAAGGAATAGGGAGTGCTCCAGCCGTTCACGTCGCCTACGCGCACGCCGTTGAGCCATGCCGTCCCGGACTGGGCGACGCCGTTCCCGCGCAACCGGAAGATGCGGCTGCCGTCATCGTGGTCCTGCGCAAACCCGCCATCGACCTTGAACCTCTTGCGATACCAGGCAACGCCCGAATACCCACGCCCCGTGTCCTGCAGGTCCCAAGCTCCCGGCACATGAACCGTCCCCCAGCCGGACGCGCCCGTCCCCGGCTCGAACCAGCGCTCTCGCATTCCCTCGTCTTGAGGATCGGTGCGGAAGTCCCATTCGCAGTCGGTGATCTGGCCAAGGCAGTTCGCCTTCATCCGCCCGGCGTCGGCTACCGGAGCCCTCGCGATTGAGATGATATCCTCGGCGTTTACAAGCGCACCGCGCGCATTGACGCGGAAGTAGTTCATGTTGAAGAGCGGGAACGACGTGGAGAGGACCACCGACTCGGCGTCGGCCGGACGTCCGCCGTAGGTAAACGAGTAGGTGCCCTGATGGAGCGAAAACAGGTCTTCCGCGCCGTCAATGTCCTCCGGCACCAGCATCGGGTACGAGTCGTGTCTCTGATTCGTGTGCCCCCGGACGTCAATCGTGAAGGCGACGCCGGGCGCGACTGAATGGAGCGCTTCGATTTCGCCCTTGACCCACGCCGTCACGTCGCACTGGATAGCCGCGATCCAGTCGCGGTAGAAGGCGCGGTAGCGCCCGCGCACGAACATGCGCCGAAGCGCGACTTCGCTGGAACCTCTCGCGTGCTTCAGCCTGTCGTCAAGGTGCGGAGGGACGACATCCTCCCAGCTCGCGTGTCGAGTCCCCCAGACGGCGTCCGCCTCCGCAAGCGTCCCGTACTTGCGCTTTGCAAACGCGCGGAAGACCTTGTAGGCGCGGCGGTTGGTCGGATTCGGCCCGGGCTCGCGGCAGAGTTCCATGTATCCCGTATCCGGCTGGTCCATCAAGTAGTCGGAAACGGCCTTACGCCTGGCGACGTTGATCTTCCGCCCGAGCGGATTGCCGGGATCGACAGGCAAGTAGTGTCCGTAGGGGCAAATAGCCTCCGCGAGTTCGGCGTTCGACTTGACGACAGGATGCGACAGCACCTTCATGCTGGAGTTTCCGCCATGGAAGAAGTCCGTCAGCAGTCCAAGCCTCACGGCCTCGCGCCGCCAGGACTGTATGCCTATGTCCGTCTCCGGCGCAACCGTGACCAAGCCGGCTCCGTTCGCGGCGACCGACATCTTCATGCCGTTGTTGAGCGTCACGCCGTCCGCCCCTTGCAGCCAGGCAAGCCAGAGGCCGGCAGGCCCCTGCTGGCTAGCACCCGGGCCATCGCCCTGCCCGATCCAGAAGTAGGGGCGCCCCTCCTTGAGCATAACCCCGTTCGCAAGCGACATGCAGACGGGTGCGGCAGCCGGGATCGGGCCGTACTGAATCGACTTTTCGGGCGCTTTTACGACAACCTCGCCCCCAGTCGCCCCTGCCGCGCCGCAAAGCGCAGCAACAAGCATGACGGTCGTGCGCACTTCGCTTGACCGCAACATCCACTTCGCCTTTCGTCTATCTGAAGATCATGAGCATTCCGCGATTCTCGAAGGCGAGCGCACCATCTCGGAAGACGAGTTTACGATTGACAACTGCGCCGTTCACAGTCACCGTCCAGTTCGTGAAGTTCGCCGTGTCGGATACTCCGTCAAAGACAATCGGCAGCGGCTGGTCGTAGTCCACCGCACCGCCGGTGGTGACGACTTCCAGCGCGCCTGCCGCCGCGATGCTGCCTCCGTGAATCGTACCACCGCCCTTCGCCAAGTCGATGGAGATGGCACCGATTTTCTGCGGCGCGACTGTGAACGCCGTGAGGTCGAGCGACGCGCCGGCGTCAACCTGGACTGAAAGCGCCTTCGTCGCATCCGCTTCGAGGCCGTTGCCCTTGTAGTGACTGAACTTGAAGTGTTCCATGACCACGTCCGCAACGTTCGAGCCCCTGATATTTGTAACATACTCGGCACCACCGTCGTATGTGTAATACTTCCCGCTTGCCGTCGTGCACTCCGCATTAGAACGCGAATCGACCTCCGTCCACTTCCCGCCGTCGTCCGACGCATAGACGCTCCATGCCTTCGGATACGCGCCGACACCTCCCGTTCCGTTGCAGAGGTTGTAACCGGTAATCGGGTTGCCGCCTTCGTTCATGCAGAACTCGATGGAAAGCCACGAGGCAGGATTGCCCGAATCGACCTCTGGCGAAAGAAGCAACGGCCTGTTGTTCCCGCCTTTATCGGTGGAGAACAGATACTTGAGATAGGATATCCTGAAATAATTCTGAGAAGTGTTCGCGACAACATTCGTCGCCGAGTTGACGAAGTAGCGGACGGTGTTTGCCAAAAGATCCGGCGTATCGACTTCCGTTACGAAGCTGTCGTCGCCCGTCTCCGTCGAGTTGAGAATCCCAGCGTTTTCCCATGCGCCTGTCTTGCCGAAAAGGTAGATGCCGCGCAACACGACTGGTGCGGGCTTATCCCCGCTCATCTCCTTGAAGGTGAAGCGCCAGTAGCGCTGCGGCAGACCTATTGCGGAGAACACGGCATCTCCTTCCGCCACGTGCAGCGTCGCGCCGAGCGCACCGGGCTCGTACAGGTAGGCTGTTCCAGCTCCAGTCTTCACAAACGACCCTCCATTCGCCGTCGCGAGTTCGAGACCGCCCAGTGCGTAATCTCCACCGGCAATGGACACCGTGCAGCCGTCGGCGATAAGCGTTGCTCCGTTTGTGCCGGAGAGATTCTGCACGAAACAGTCGTTGGTAATCTTGAATGAGCCAGAGAGGATATTAAGGGCAGGGTAATTCGTCGTGCCGGATGCCGTCACGGGCTGTGAGCCTGTCTTCACCACCGTGAGCGCAGCGTTGGTCGCCAGCCTCGCCTCGAAGACCGCGTCGGCGTCGATGGCATTGATGCACAGCGTCCCTGCGCCCGTGAGAAAATCGTCCTTCCCTTCGCGAAGGAAAGAGAGACGGCGCACGGTTTGCGTCGTGCCCTCGGCGATCTCCAGCGTGACGCTCCCGCCCCCTGCCGCGACGCCTACGTTCGTGACATTCACGCCGAAGATGTCGTCACCCTCTAAGGAGAACTTGGCGTTATTTGCATTATACGAACCAAATACGACGGAACCTGCGTTGTTCAGTTTCGCGCCCGTGCGCAAGGAATAGGGGTAGCGGGAGTCGCTAAACTGCATCTTGAAGGTGATGTCGCCGGAACCCACAATGTCCACGGAATTCGCGGACGAGTCGTCGCCTCCATTAAGCGATCCCTGCTGGTTGGCGACATCGAATGTCAACTGCGCCGAATCTTGCAAAAGAATTTCAAAAGCACCCTTTCTGACGAGGCCGCGGCCACGTGCATTGCCGCTTCCTTTCTTGAGCGTTGTCGTTCCCGAAACCTTGATGCGTGCCGTCGCAGCTGCATTGTTGTCCAGATAATGTGGACGGAATCCGCCGCCGTTGATTTCCATGAAGTCGATATAGCCGTCCTGCCCTTGGCAACTGTCAAGGATGGCGAAGTCCTTCGCCCCGACGGAGAAGTCCAATTTGCCGTTGCTTATGGCAATCTTGCCATCCGATGCGAGATTCCAGTTGCAGCCGCTACTGCCCTGCTTTCCGATCGAAGCCGCGTCGCCACTCACCGTGACAGTGCCGCCGGTGACCGTGATCGTGCCGGCGCTTTCCACCGTCATCTTACCGGAGACAGTGAGGCTGCCGGCTATCGACATCGAGTCGTATGTCCTCGTCTCGGCCGTTTCCGACGTGAGCGTGTCGCTCGCGCCCGCCGGAAGATCATACACATCTGCCTGAAGGGCAAGCGGCAACCCGAGTCCGCAGAAAACCAGACAACAGATCAGTTTCCCAATGAGCGTCTTTTGTGTAGTCATAGCTGTATCTCCCATTTTGCGTTTTTGATGTTACTTACAAAGCGTGTACGAAAGCGGCGGCACGGTCACGCCATCGACCGTCACGGCTGCGTCGCCATAGTTTGCGAGCGTGCTCTCGCCGTTCGAGTAGGTGGTACGGAACACGCCTTCGGCAACCTTCTCGTGGCGATCCATGAAGCAGAACTGCAGATGACTGCGGCGGTCGTATTCGTCACAGCCTTCCTTCACCCACGCAACGGACTGGCGGAGCTTTTCGTCCGTCGTCGCTTCGAGGTCGATCGTTCCCATGCTCGGCGGCCGCCCCGTCACGAACCAGCTGTGCCAGTAGTAGGTCGGGCGGCCCCCGAACTCCGCCAGCTTGAGCAGATAGCGGCGATCGGGGTTTGCCGTGCAGTTGATCATCGTCCGGAACGGCGTCGAGAGGACAATGCCATGATAGACAAGCTGCCAGAAGGGAACATAGCGATCGACCATCTCGGGACAGCTGACGTCGAAGGGCTTGGCCCACTGGATGGTGAGCGCAGAATCCACCGATCCGATGCAGAAGTCGAATCCGCCTTCGCTCGCGGCGCCGCCGAAGGTTCGCGTCAGTTCATTCAGTATGTTCGCCTCCCAGACGGCGCGCTGGGAGCTGTTCAGCGGATGCCTCGGATCAAGGCACGGATACAATGAGCGCGACGTCGCCACGTCGATGTAGAAAAGCCCGCGGAAGCCAAGCGCCGCCATCTCGGCACACTGCTTTGGGCAGAACCGCTCGTAGGCACGCTGCGGACACATGGTGAAGAGACGCCCGCCTCCCCAAGTCAGCTTCCCGCGGCGCAAGGTTCCGTCCGAATTCTTCTCTACGACATATTCGGAATCCCAGGTGTCGGCAATCATGTAGCAATCGCGGAAAGAGCCATGCCCGACAATCTGGTAGCCGGCCTCTTGCGCATGCCGGATGCAGTTCTTCAATCGGTCTTCGCCTCCCAGCGTCGGCTCTACGGGGAATATCTGCGGGAATCGTCCATCGTGTCCGCCGACGTTCCAGCCCACGAGGCAGAGTTCCTGCGAGACGATTCCCTGCCGCCTTGACTCGTTGACGATGTCGCAGACGCGGTCAAACGTCACGACCGGCTTTACCGGCGGCTCGTTCTGCACGACCTGTTCTGGCACCGGGCTTGGCACCTGTTTCCAGGCCTGCCTTATCCTGACCTCCGGACAACGCGCCGCGTAGGCAAGTTCCGGACGCTCTTTCGCCCTTTCCGCCAAAGGCCTGCATGCGCCGCGCCCGAGCTGGTATGAACGGTAAGCCCTCGCCATCCCTGAGTAGTCGTCCTCCCCCCTGCTGAGAAAGCGAAACTCTATTGTGAAGTCCTCGTATGGACGGTCTGGCACCTCTCCCATCCAGTCCGGCGTAAACGGATAGTACGCTCTGACCGCGTAAGCGCCATCCTTCGCGACAGCCTCCACATGCATGGAATGTTTCATTCCCGTTCCCATTGCCCAGAACGCACATCGAGGCGTTTTCATGCCAAATATCGGCATCGTCATGTGTGAGCTGGATACGTGTCCGTTCTCCGCCTTGAAGGTCCCGTATGCATTGTTCGGGAACACCCAATAGCCGGGCTCCCCCTTCCGCGCCGTCGCAAAGTCAGGAGTGATCGTTATCCGCTGCACGTCGGCCGGCACTTTTGCCTTGGGCCAGACAAACTGGACAACACCATCGCGTTCCGGGAACTCAATCGTGTCAACGTGCTTCATGCCGCCCGAGACGGCCGTCTCGACGGTAAACACAGCAGCAAGCAAAAATGTCATCATTCTATCATTCCTCCGATCATGCGCATGATACCATAATCGGCAGAGCGCAAACAGAACAAAAACAAAATAAAATTAGGAACTAAAACGAAATGGCAATGGCTTAAGGCTTAAGAAAGAAAACCTATCTTTTGGGAAATTATGTGACAAAATCACCTTGCGAAAGGCGGCAATTTCGTTCTCCACAGTTTTCTTGAGATCCGTCTTGTCGAAGTCGTACTCGAAATGGACAATATAGAGCGGATCGACTCCGCAGACGGCGACACGGTTACGCACCTCGCCCCAGGGCACCAC
>JBGUVV010000352.1:0-3529 GCA_045220525.1 Kiritimatiellia bacterium | reverse complement strand
CGCCGAGCGACGTAGGCCCCCTCAACAGGATGGCGCTGGAGCCTTTCGTTCGCGGCGACATGAAGCCGCAGCCTAATTTCATCAGGAGGTTCTGCGGCAACGCTGAGCAGCTCCTTGGATTCCCGGGCGCATTCCCGCTTGAGAAGGGCGAGGCGGCCGTCTTCATGCTGCGCCTTCGGACGAAAAACGCAAGGCCAGGCCTTCGCACCGCGAAGCTTTCCGCCGGACGCGGCAGGGCGCTTCGCCTGGAGCTCGCTATTGCGGACGCCGAGCTCGACGCAAGCGAACTCTTCATTCTCATGTATTCGCCGTTCATCGGGCAGTTCCCGTACGAGACCGAGGCGCGTCGCAGGCTCGACGTGCAGTTCGTAAACGACCTTGGCGTCAACTTCGCGGGAGGCGCGACGAAATTCCCCAAGGCGGACTCGAAGCTCATGATGTGGTACAGGACGGCGCACGACAAGGTGATAAGGCGCAAACTGCTCCCCGGCAACGGTGCGCACGGAGCCGCCTACTTCCCCGTGTCGAAGGGCAAGAAGGGGCGGAAGGTCACCGACAAGGACGTCGAGGCCATCGTCGCCAACGTTGACAACATCAAGGCCGAGGCCGAGCGGGCCGGGATTTCGAGGGACAGGTATGTCCTCGACTTCCCGGACGAGCCCAGGCCGGAAATAGTCGCGAACCTGCTCACCGTCGCAAAGGCCGTGAAGGAGAAGCATCCCGACGTGATGCTCTTCTGCAATCCCCTCTTCTTCAACGAGAAGGTGAGGACGAACGAAACGCTGATGGCGCAGCTTCGCGATACGTACAACTCCTGCATCGACTTTTCCGTGCCGGCCTTCCTTGCGGCTCGCCGCGACTGGGCGCGGAACGAGTTCTTCACCTCTCAGCACCGCGCGAACATGATGTACGGCCAGCCGCCGCGTCGTCTCGGGCGGCACGGCGCGTGGGATGCCGCGGTGTGGAAATTCAACGGCTTCGGCTACTATGCCTACTGGACGCCGTCCATGAGGAGCCACACGTGGGACCTCAGGACCAACGGCGCGTCGATACTCGGCGCCACGTACAGGATGGCGTATCCTTCCGGCGCAGGCGGATTCGCGATTACGCCGCTCTACGAGGCGATGCGCGAGGCGGCGGACGACTGGCGGCTCGTGAAGACGCTGCAGAAGCGCGGGCATGGCGCACTTGTGGACGAGCTCTACAAGACGACTTCCACGCTGCGGCTTGCGGCGGATTTCGACGAGATCCACGAGCGTCTCATGGCGGAGCTCGTCCGCCAGAACTGACATGGCCATGCCGCTTGCCTGCGTATTGCTGCTTTCGGCCTCCGTGGCGGCCGGAGACGGGTTTGACTTCCTTTATTCATGGGGGCGCGTAAAGGACGAGGAGACCGCGCGGGCATACGCCGAAATCGGCGTGACCGACGTTGGCGCAGTGGGGCAAAGGGGCTTTGCTGCGGCGAAGAAGCATGGAATGGTTCCGTATTGCCAATACGTCCCGGTCGGCCCGCACAATCAGGTGCTGCGCGAGGACGAGCAACGGCAGCTTGACTTCATTAACGCCGCCGATCTTGAGGGGAAGGCGTCGAAAGTTGAGATCCGCAAGGTGCGCGACGAGCGGCGTATCGCTGCGGGATTCCGCTACGGCGGCGAGCCCGACGGAGGCCCTGCGCTCTGCGCGACGCGCATAGCCTGCTTTCTCAGCGACACGAACTGCGTGATGGCGAAGGCGACGTTGGCGAAGACCCTCGCGAAAAACCCTGACGCCGGAGGCATTTCCTTTGACTACATCGGATACACGAACATGCGCTCATGCGAATGCGAAGACTGCAAGAGGCGGCTTGCCGCGTTTCTCGCGAAGGAGGGCCTTCCCGAGAGCGAGGAGAGCCGCGACCGCTTCTTCCGCTCTTCGCTTGTCGGATACGTCAACACGCTTGTCGATTACGTGCACGGCGTCCGCCCGGGCATCAAGGTGACCATCCATCTCTATCCGGCGTTTGTCCCAGATCCAATATACGGCGGCGAAATAAAGGCCGATACGGTCCAGGAGACGGTGGCGTGGTATTTCCAGTGGCCTGACGCGAAGATTACGGACTACACGCGGCGAGTCAGCGCCGGCGAACGTCAGCCAGGATCTGTGCGGGTTCCGTTCGTCGGGCTTGAGGCGACTCCCGGCAAGTCGTTGGCGTCAAAGACTCCGGAGCGCCTTGAGGAAGAGCTGCGCATCATCCTCGCGGCGGGCGGTCGGCGGCTCGCGGTGTGCAACGGCGGCGACATGCTTAAGCCTGGCTACCGCGAAGTCTTCATGAAATATTGCCGTCGTCCGGGAGGAGTGGGCAAGTGAAAATCGTATTCGCCATAGATTCTTTCAAGGGAAGCCTTGGCTCAATGGAAGCCGGGCGCGCGGCCGCAGAGGGCGCGAAGCGGGCGATCGCGGGCGCTGAATGCGTTGTGAGGCCTCTCGCAGACGGCGGCGAGGGCACCGTCGAAGCGCTTGCGGAAGGCATGGGCGGGGAACTTCGCCGCGTTACGGTGACGGGGCCTGTCGGAAAGCCGACAGTCGCCGTCTATGGCGTCGCAGGCGAGACGGCAATCATGGAGATGGCCCAGGCGTCTGGCATTACGCTCGTTTCCGGAGCGGAGAGGAATCCTCTCGTCACCACGACGTTCGGCGTAGGTGAGATGATCGCCGACGCGATGGCGCAGGGCTGCCGCCGCTTCATTGTCGGCATCGGCGGCAGCGCGACGAACGACGGAGGCGCGGGGATGCTCCAGGCGCTCGGCTTCAGGCTCCTTGACGCATCAGGCTCGGAACTGAAAAGAGGCGGCGGCGCGCTTTCGAATCTTGCGCGTATCGAGCGCGGCCCCATGTGCGAGAAACTTCGCGGCTGCGAGTTTCGCATTGCCTGCGATGTCTCCAATCCTCTTTGCGGACAGAACGGGGCTAGCGCGGTGTTTGGCCCGCAGAAGGGCGCGACGCCTGAGATGGTAGCCGAGCTTGACGCGGCGCTTGCGCATTTCGCGGAGGTTTCTGGCGGAGACGCGCTTTTCCCTGGCTCCGGCGCGGCAGGCGGGCTTGGCTTCGCCTTCAGGACGTTTCTTGGCGCCGAGCTCAAAAGCGGCATAGACATCGTAATCGAAGAGACCGGGCTTGAGGGCCATGTCAAGGACGCGGATGCCGTCGTGACCGGCGAAGGGAGGCTTGACGCCCAGACGGCCATGGGCAAGGCGCCTTGCGGAGTCGCGAGGCTCGCGAAACGGCACGGCAGGAAGGTGATCGCCTTTTCAGGGTGCGTTACTCCCGACGCCGGGATTCTGAACGAACGCGGAATTGACGCGTTCTTCCCGATCCTTCGCGAGGTGACGACGCTCAAAAGGGCGCTTGACAAGAACTACGCGGCGGCCAACCTCGCCGCGACATCGGAGCAGGTATTCAGATGTTTTCGACTTGGGGCGCATTGACGGGCCTTGCCGTCGCCATTTTCCTTATCGTGCGCAGGACGGCTCCCGCGTACGCGCTTGTTGCG